>JBPCLS010000131.1:0-5445 GCA_051003055.1 Casimicrobiaceae bacterium | reverse complement strand
AGCGCCATGCCGATGGCGTTGGCGAGACCTTGTCCGAGCGGACCGCTGGTCGTTTCCACGCCGGGAGTTACCCCCACTTCAGGATGCCCTGGCGTTTTCGAATGCAGTTGCCGGAAGTTGCGCAGTTGGGCAATGGGGAGATCGTATCCGGTCAGATGCAACAGCGCGTATTGCAGCATCGAACCATGGCCGTTGGAGAGCACAAAGCGATCGCGATTGGCCCAGTGCGGATCGGCCGGGTTGTGGCGCAGATGCCGATTCCAAAGTGCAACAGCGATGTCCGCCATGCCCATCGGCATTCCGGGATGCCCTGATTTCGCCGCTTCGACGGCGTCCATCGCCAGCGCGCGGATCGCGTCGGCGAGTTGTTTGTCGGAGACCTTTGCTTCAGCGCGGGCGATCATGAATCTCTGGAACAAAACTAAACAGCGGAAACGGCGGGAAACGGCGGCAGTTTTTCTGATGCGCCCATCATTTCTCAGCAAGCGCACGCCAATGCGCTGAATGTAAAACTTTGAATTATCGCCCTGACGAATCGTTTGTGCAATAATTCAAAGAGACTCACCAAGCGCGCGAAAGGCAACGATGCCTGACACACCGTTGAAACAGCCGGTCGTGGAGCGCGATATCGCGCCGGGGGTGTTAACCGAATATTTGACCGACGATTGGGCTTTCTTCGTTCGATCGACGCGCGCGTACGAAAAATTTGAGTCTTCGTATCAGGCGGTCGAAGTTCACGACAGCGTACCTTTCGGCAAATTGTTCCGGCTCGACGGTCACTTCATGACGTCGGAGAGGGATGAGTTTTTCTACCATGAGAATCTGGTGCACGTGGCGGCGGTCACGCATCCGCAGCCGCAGCGAGCGCTGATCGTCGGTGGCGGTGACGGCGGGTCCGCCGAGGAGTTGCTCAAGCACCCGTCGCTTAAGTCGGTGACGTTGTGCGAGATCGATCCAGCCGTCATAGAGGTGGCGCGTAAGTATCTGCAGCAGGTCCACCGCGGGGTGTTCGACGACCCGCGCGTAGCGTTGAAAATCGAGGACGGGTTCGCCTTCATCCGCAACTCGACCGAGCAATTCGATCTGATCGTGCTCGATTTGACCGACCCCGGCGGTCCGTCCACAAAGTTGTACACGCGTGAGTTCTATCGCGCGTGCGCCGCACGGTTGACGCCTCTGGGAGCGCTGACGCTCCACGTTGCGAGCCCCGTCGCGCATCCGGAACGCGTCCGGGAAACGCTCGCCAACTTGCGCCACGCCTTTGCGTTGGTGACACCGTACCTGACGTCGATTCCGTTGTACGGGGGGATGTGGATGATGGCTTGCTGTTCCTCGGCGCTCGATCCCAAGAGCCTGTCTGCAGTCGAAGCGGATCGGCGCATCCGCCAGCGGACGCTGCGCGACCTCCAGTATTACAACGGGGACGTCCATCGCGCCTGTCTCGCTTTGCCCAATTTCGTGCGCGAACTCGTCGCCTGATGGGGACGTTCGGCGGCGCCCGCTGGGCGGACCGCGCCGCGGTGAAAAGGTTCCGTCAACCCCTCGTCGGCCTTCGTCCGTTAATGGCGCAGGGCAGTTTGAGTTTTCGCAGCGCGGCTTGAGTTTTTTGTCCACGCCCTTAACTTAGAAAGCGAAGGAGTGGCTTTACCCCCGTCCCCACCTTTTTGAGGAACGTACCGTGATGACTCTGTCCGACTCTATGAACGACGCCGATTTCGTCGTGATCGACGGCGTCGTCTTCGAAACCGGCTATATGCGGGTTCCGGATGAATTCACCGCGGCCGACGACGTCGTGCTGGAAGCGCGCCGGGGAAACGCCGAAATCGATCTGACGCGCGCCGAAATCGACGACGCGGAAGCCGTGGGCGAGGGTGTTTATCGCTTAAGAAACGGCACGCACCTGCGCTTTCTGACCAGCGCGGTCATTCACTAAAGCGAGTCAAACGCGCAAGACGAAGTCGAACTCCGCAGCAAGCGCGTCGGGTTCTCGTCCGGCGAGCGGTATCAACGTCATCACCAACCGCGCGCGCGCATCGCGCGACAGCGCCGCCAAGACGCCGTCGCCTTCGGTGGCATCGCCGCGCACATAGAGTTGCGTGGTCAAGGATGACCCGCTCAGTCCGGCAAGCTTGAAGTGCAGATGCGGCGGCCGACTGCCGTAGGCGACCGGCCGGATCGTCTTGAACGAGTACCGCCCTTCTCCATCCGCCGTGACGCGGCCGTAACCCTGGAAATTTTCATCCTGCGGTGTCGCGTCACCCGCATGGTGATAGCGGCCAAGCGCATCGCATTGCCAGAGCTCGACCACCGTTCCGGGGAGCGGCGCGCCACCTGTGCTCTTTACAACGCCTCGTAGATACAGCGGCTTGCCTTGTGCGGCTTCGCTGCGGCCGGCGACGCGGGTCAAGTCACCATCGCGGTCGACGGGAAACGTTCGCGGGTAGAACGGGCCCTCGGTTTGCGCTGGCGTCGGCGCCAGGCGCGCGGTCGGAGATTGTCCGCGCGCCGTGATGCCGATGCCGAGCGGCAACAGCGTCAAAGCGGCAAGCAATGACCGGCGAGTGCGAATCGTGTTTTGCGCACGTGGCAAGCGAAATCGGTGTCGATCCATGATAGCGGTTGGAGCGGGCAGCGCCCCCAACAGTTCCCCCGCGAATAAGTGGACGGCGCGTATCATCGCCCGGTCATGTCGCGCTGTCCACGCCAACACTCCACCGCTTCGGGATAGGACACTAACGCGCGTGGACTTCTCGATTTGGAGCGTCACCATTGGCGCGTTGCTGATCGGCATGGCAATGACCGGCGCGCTGTGGAAGCGTCTGCCGCTCAGCACCTCGATGCTGTATCTGGTGGTGGGCGTGGTCTTGAGTCCGCTTGGACTCGACGTGCTTCGCCTCGATCCGATCGAGCAATCGGCGACACTTGAACGCATTGCCGAAGTCGCCGTCCTGGTGTCGCTGTTCGTAACCGGGCTCAAACTTTCAGCGCCGCTGGCCGACGTGCGCTGGTACCTGTCACTGCGTCTCGCCCTGGTCGCGATGGTCCTCACTATCGCGGCGATTGCCGTCGTGGGAATGACGTTTCTCGGGCTTTCGGTCGGTGCGGCCATTCTGTTGGGCGCAATTCTCGCGCCGACCGATCCGGTGCTTGCCTCCGACGTACAGGTCGCCGATACGGAGGACCGCGACCGCGTGCGATTCACCTTGACCGGCGAGGGCGGGTTGAACGACGGGATGGCATTTCCGTTTGTGATGCTCGGCCTTGGATTGCTGGGTCTACACGACTTAGGGCCAGCAGGCGTCCGCTGGCTCGCCGTCGATGTGGCGTGGTCGATTGCGGGAGGACTCGCCATCGGCGCGCTCGCCGGGTTTCTCGTCGGCAAGCTGGTGCTCCTTTTGCGTGTGCGCCATCAGGAAGCGGTTGGGTACGACGAATTCCTGGCACTCGGCCTCATCGCCTTGTCCTACGGTGTTGCGCTGCTCGCGCATACGTATGGGTTTCTCGCCGTGTTCGCGGCGGGCCTTGCGCTGCGCCGTGTCGAGGACGCGCCAACTCCCTCAATCGACTCATTGACCGCGGTTGTCGCCGCCAAGACTCCGGGCACACCGGAAACTGTCGATGAGCTCGCCACCGATCCGCGTCACGCGCCCAACTACCTGACGCACGCGGTGCTCGCGTTCAACGAGCAGTTGGAGCGGATCGTCGAAGTCGCGCTGGTATTGATCATCGGCGCCATGCTGGCGTTCACGATCGCGTCGCCGGCGATCTGGTGGTTCATTCCGCTATTGTTCCTGGCGATCCGTCCGGTGTGCGTGCTGTTGAGCTTGACCGGCTCCGCAACCAGCCGGCATCAGCGGGCGCTGCTGTCGTGGTTCGGCATTCGCGGCATCGGGTCGATCTACTATTTGATGTATGCGATCAATCACGGACTCACCGCGGAAATGACCCGGCAGTTCATCGCGCTGACGCTTGCCGTCGTCGTCGCCTCGATTGTCGTGCACGGTATTTCGGTCACGCCTCTGATGGAGCATTACGCGCGCCGCAAGCAACGGAGCAAAGCCGGCGTTAAGGGCACGTGACATGCCGACACGTGACATGCCGACACGTGACACCCCGCCACGTGACACCCCGCCACGTGACACGCCGCAGTATTTTCCAATTTGACGCAAGCCATATATGCGTATATGATCATATGACGATGAAGGTTGCCGCCCCACGCCTCGGACGCAAGCCGCGCATCGCGCTGCCGGAGCTCGGTGACGAACTCGATGAAGTGTTCGCCGTCGTCGCCCGGTATTTCGGCCTGCTCTCGGAGCCGACACGGCTCAAGATCCTGCACACGATTTGTCAGGACGAGCGCTCGGTGTCGGCCATCGTTGCGGCCACCGGCGCGACGCAGACCAACGTCTCGCGGCACCTTGCGCTGCTGCACCAGGCGGGGGTCGTAAGTCGGCGCCGAGAGAGGAACGCCGTTTACTACCGCGTTACCGATCCAGAATTCGTCGAGGTGTGCCGGACCGTATGCGTGCAGATCGCCGGCCGCATCGATGCGCGGCAGCCGCTCAAACGTGATTTGCTGGACTTCGCTGCGCACTAAAAAACTCCGCTTCGAAAAGTTGCGGGTCATCAGGAGCAACAGGAATGACGGGTAACAGGATCGCCGGCTGTATTCGCCCGGCGCCCGAAAACCATTTTTCCGCGCCGCCCGATCGGCAGCGGCGCAGCTTCTTACGCAATGCCGTGGTTGCAGGGGGCGGCACGCTTGCCGCCGGAATCGCTCTGCGGACCGCGGGCGCCCAGGATGTTTCGAAAAATCTTCCGCCTAACGTTCCGGAGTGGTCCAAGACCCTCGGCGCGCCGGTCCTCGCCGCGCCCTACGGCGTGCCCGCGAAATACGAGGCTTCCGTCAAGCGGCGCGAGAGTCCCGGTCTCACGCGAACGCCGCACTCGTCGGTTTCGTTCACTCCGCTGCAAAACCTCTTTGGGATCATCACGCCGTCGGGTCTGCATTTCGAGAGGCACCATGCCGGCATGCCCGAGGTCGATCCGCATCAGCATCGACTGATGATTCATGGCCTGGTGCGGGAACCCCGCACCTACACGATGGACGACCTCGTGCGCTTTCCATCGGTGTCGCGCATCCATTTCATCGAATGCGGCGCGAACACGGGCATGGAATGGGGCAACGTCGCGGTGCCGACGGTCCAATACACGCACGGCATGCTCTCCTGCAGCGAATGGACGGGCGTGCTCTTGTCGACGTTGCTCGAAGAAGTGGGTATCGATCTCAAACGCGCGAAATTCCTGCTCGCCGAAGGCGCGGATGGCGCTGCGCTGACGCGCACGGTGCCGCTCGCGATGGCGCTCGACGACGTCATCGTCTGCTACGGGCAGAACGGCGAGATGCTCCGTCCGGAACAGGGCTATCCGCTGCGGTTGCTGGTC
>JBPCLS010000130.1:0-15112 GCA_051003055.1 Casimicrobiaceae bacterium | reverse complement strand
GTGCTCGACAAGCTCGCGGCGGACTTGCGCCGCCACGAGATTGCAGCGGCGCGGAGCGACGAGGCCTCTTTGTAGGGCTGCGGGAAAGAATCGTCGCGTGTCGGCCTCAAGCAGCGATTCGCGATTGCTCGCGGCCCGGCAAGCCGGGCCTCGCCGCTCACGCTGCTCGGCCTCTTCGCAGGGCTGCGGGAAGTAAATCGTCGCGTGTCGGCCTTAAGCAGCGATTCGCGATTGCTCGCCGCCCGGCAAGCCGGGCCTCGCCGCTCACGCTGCTCGGCCGCCTATAATCGCGGCGTGGCCGCGCCCCTCTCGGAATTAGCGCTCATCGAGCGGTTCTTTCGCCGTCCGGCGCGCGATCCCGCGGTTGTGGTCGGCAACGGCGACGACGGCGCCGTCGTGCGTCCCTCTCCGGACTGCGAGCTTGTTTTCTCGGTCGACATGCTGGCCGAGGGCCGCCATTTTCTGGCGGACGTCGATCCCGCACGGCTGGGCCACAAGACGCTGGCGGTCAACCTGTCGGATCTGGCTGCGATGGGCGCGACGCCGCGCTGGGCATTGCTCGCGGGCGCGTTGCCGGACGATGACGAAAGCTGGCTGCGCGCTTTTGCGCGCGGCTTCTTCGCGCTGGCGGACGTGCACAACGTGGAGCTCATCGGTGGCGACACAACGCAAGGACCGCGCAATCTGTGCGTCACCATCATCGGCGAAGTGCCGGCCGGTGCCGCGCTTACCCGTGCGGGTGCCAAGGCGGATGACGACATCTACGTTTCCGGCGCGCTCGGCGCCGCGGCACTCGCGCTCGCGGCCATGCAAGGGCGGACGGCCCTTACCGGTGACGCATTCGCCGAGGCCTGTGCACGCCTCGAAACACCGCAGCCACGGATTGCGCTAGGCATTGCGCTGCGCGGTGTCGCGAGCGCCGCGATTGACGTTTCCGATGGTTTGCTCGGGGATTTGCGGCACATCCTCGCGGCATCGGGTGTCGGCGCCGATCTTGAATTGGCAGCGCTTCCGCGGCCGTCGTCAATCCAGCAAAAGCTTGATTCGGACGAGCGCGAATTAGCTCTTGGCTGTCTGCTTGCGGGGGGCGACGATTACGAGCTTTGCTTTACTGCCCCGCACGATGCGCGCGCGCGCATCGCCGGCATTGCGCGCGAATTGGCATTGCCCCTGACGCGAATCGGTACGATCACGCGCGCGGCGGGCCTCGTGGTGCGCGCGCAGGATGGCCGGCCGCTGGCACCTTTGCCGCACGCGTTCGACCACTTCGCGCTGTGAGTTCCGCGTTGGCACCGACGGCCGCGTTCCTGTTCGCCCATCCCGCGCACTTTGTGGCGCTCGGATTTGGCGCAGGTCTCGTGCGGCTGGCGCCCGGGACCGCAGGAACGCTCGTGGCGATTCCGCTGGCGCTGTTGCTGCGCCGCTATACGAACGACGCCGGATTTGTCGTGGCGATTGTTGGGTTGCTCGTTGCCGGTGCGTGGGCAGCACAAGTCAGCGGCCGCAACATGACCGACGCCGACCACGGCGCCATCGTGATCGACGAAGTCGTCGCCTTTCTCGTCGTACTTTTCTTCGTCGGCGACGGTTGGCTGCGTGTCGCGTTCGCGTTTTTGCTGTTTCGCTTTTTCGACATCGTGAAGCCCCCGCCGATCCGCCATCTCGACGCATCGCTCAAAAACGGATTCGGTGTGATGCTCGACGATCTGCTCGCCGCCGGGTATACGCTGCTCGTCCTGGCGCTATGGCAGCGGTTGTTCGGATGACGCCTGCGCAAGCACCGGGCCGCGTCGAGCTGCGGCGGATCGAGGAGGCGAGCCTCTATGGGTTGCAGACGCAGCGGCAACTCTGAAAAGACGCTCGTGCAAACTTTGCAACTCGAGCGCCCCGGTGAGGACCATTGATGGCCGAAGAGCTCGAACAACTGGCGATTGCATTGGGTCAGCGGCTCGTGGCGCGAGGGCTGCGCGTGGCGACGGCCGAATCGTGCACGGGCGGACTCGTCGCCGCAGCGATCACGGCGATTGCCGGCAGTTCGCAGTGGTTCGAGCGGGGGTTTATCACGTATTCGAACGAAGCAAAAATCGAAGTGCTCGGTGTACCGCAAGCCACGCTCGACGAGTTCGGAAGCGTGTCCGAGGAAACAGCGCGTGCGCTGGCGTTGGGCGCATTGGAACGCAGTCTCGCCGACGTCTCGGTTGCCGTGACGGGAATCGCCGGGCCTGCAGGCGGCAGCCCCGGCAAGCCGGTCGGGATGGTCTGCTTCGGGTGGGCGGTCCAAAGCACGGCGACCACGACGGCGACCCGCCATTTTTCAGGCGGGCGCGAAGCGGTGCGGCAGGCGTCCGTTGTCGCGGCGCTCGAAGGGATGATTTCGCGCCTCTAAGGGCTGATTGCGCGCCTCTAGGGCACCTCTAGGGCTGCGATTGCGCGCCTCGAAGGAGTCGGAAGAGTCGCCTCGATGTCTGCAAAATAGGCCCTACGGATAGTAGCATCGAACGATCGTTCTATGCGATAATTTGCTCGAAATAGCGGGATAAGGCCCCTGAGTACGTCGCTTGGTGCGTCGCTTGTGCGTCCCTTCGCGCGTCGCCTGGTGCCTCCTGATCCCGCCCTCGCCACTCACCGTTTTCACCTTCGCAGGACCACCATGGACGACCAGAAAAGCAAGGCGCTCTCCGCCGCACTCGCGCAAATCGAAAAGCAGTTTGGCAAGGGTTCGATCATGAAAATGGGAGAGGCCCAGGTGGCCAATGACCTCTCCGTCGTGTCCACTGGCTCGTTGGGACTCGACATCGCGCTCGGCGTCGGCGGGCTTCCGCGCGGCCGCGTCGTCGAAATCTACGGCCCCGAATCGTCGGGCAAGACCACTCTGTGTCTGCAAGTCGTGGCGCAAGTGCAAAAGGCGGGCGGTGTAGCTGCCTATATCGACGCCGAGAATGCGCTCGACCCGACTTACGCTGGCAAATTGGGCGTCAACGTCGGCGAGATGCTGATCTCGCAGCCGGATACGGGCGAACAAGGGCTGGAAATCGCCGATATGCTCGTGCGTTCCGGCGGAGTCGACATCATCGTCATCGATTCTGTCGCTGCGCTGGTACCCAAGGCGGAAATCGAAGGCGAGATGGGCGACCAATTGCCCGGGTTGCAGGCGCGGTTGATGAGCCAGGCGTTGCGCAAGCTGGCCGGCAACATCAAGCGTGCGAACACGCTGGTTATTTTTATCAACCAGATGCGCATGAAGATCGGTGTGATGTTCGGCAATCCGGAGACGACCCCCGGTGGCAACGCGCTCAAGTTCTACGCGTCGGTGCGGCTCGACATCCGCCGCATCGGCTCGATCAAACGGGGCGAGGAAGTCGTCGGCAACGAAACGCGCGTCAAGGTCGTCAAGAACAAGGTCTCGCCGCCATTTCGCGAGGCGCTGTTCGACATTTTGTACGGCGAAGGCATTTCCCGCGAAGGCGAGTTGATCGAATTGGGTGTCACCCACAAGGTCGTTGAAAAGTCCGGCGCGTGGTACGCCTACGGAGGCGAGAAGATCGGGCAGGGGAAGGATAATGCGCGCGAGTTCCTGCGCGAGCACCCGGAAATCGGCGAGGAAATCGAGGCCAAGATCCGCGCCGCCGTCGACGTTCCGACGCCGCAACGCATCAGCCCCAAGCTAAACGGCGAAGGATGAGCCGGAGCGCTTGGCCGATGGCTCGCAGACGTGCACGTTGGGCGAGTGCGTCGCGGATGCCAGAACTGGGTCGGGTGCCGCCGTCAAAAATTGACTCGCATGATATGGAGTCCTCAGTGAGTCCTTAAGCTCGTGCGCCAACGCCGGATTCCCCACGCAGACGCACGTGTCGGCAGCAAACCGGCCACGTCCCCCAAGGTGGTGGCGATCCGGCTGCTGGCGCGGCGGGATTACAGCCGTGCTGAGCTCACGCAGCGGCTCGAGCGACGCGGTGTCGCCCGCGCCGATATCGACAGCGCGCTGGACGCCCTCGCCGCCGCCGGTTATCTCTCCGATGCACGTTGCGCCGATGCGGTCGTTGCGCAAAAGAGCGGCCGCTACGGCAAGCGCGCGATCGTTCATGCGCTGAAGGAAAAAGGAATTGGCGCGGACGATGCTGCCGAGGCGATTAAACCGCTAGCCGAACACGATGAAGCGGAGGACGCATTGGCGCTGTGGCGCCAGCGTTTCGGCGTCGTGCCGGCCAACCAGCGCGAAAAGGCGCGCCAGGTTCGCTTTCTGCTGGCGCGGGGCTATGGTCTCGCCACAGCGCTGCGAGTGCTGCGCATGGCCAGAGCGCCAATGACCGACGATTCTTAAGCTCGCCGGCCGCGTACGCACGTTTCACATCGGCTGGAATCCCCCCCGGCCGCGGTCCGGATCGCTGCCTCCATTGCAGGGCTTAAGCGCCTCGCGGCCGGTACAATGAGAGGTTTCCTGCCTGCCACGCCAAGCGCTGCATGAAAGTCGCCGACATTCGCCGCAAGTTCATCGAGTTTTTCGTAGCGAATGGGCACGCGCACGTGCCGTCGTCGTCGCTGGTTCCCGGCGACGATCCCACCTTGCTCTTCACCAATTCCGGCATGGTTCAGTTCAAAGACGTGTTCCTGGGCGTGGAAAAGCGGCCGTACGTGCGGGCGACGACCGCGCAGCGCTGTGTGCGGGCGGGCGGCAAACACAACGATCTCGAGAACGTCGGCTATACGGCGCGTCACCACACGTTTTTCGAAATGCTCGGCAATTTCAGCTTTGGCGATTATTTCAAGCGCGAGGCGATCCGCTATGCGTGGGAACTGTTAACCGTCCACTACGGGCTGCCGCCGGAGAAACTGTGGGCGACTGTCTACATCGACGACGACGAGGCCTTTGAGCTGTGGACGCAGGACATCGGCGTCCCCGCCGAGCGCGTCGTGCGCATCGGTGACAACAACGGCGCCAAATATGCGAGCGACAATTTCTGGCAGATGGCGGACATCGGACCCTGCGGTCCATGCTCGGAAATCTTCTACGACCATGGTCCCGCCGTTGCCGGCGGGCCGCCCGGATCTGCGGACGCCGAAGGCGATCGCTACATCGAAATCTGGAACCTTGTGTTCATGCAGTACAACCGCGACACGAGCGGCAACATGACGCCATTGCCCAAGCCGTGCGTCGATACGGGCATGGGACTCGAGCGGCTCGCCGCGGTATTGCAACACGTGTACTCGAATTACGAGATCGACCTGTTCGCGGAGCTGATTCGCGCCGCCGCGCGCGCGACAAATACGAACGATCTCGCCAACCCGTCGCTCAAAGTGATCGCCGATCACATTCGCGCGTGCGCATTCCTGATCGTCGACGGCGTGATTCCCGGCAGCGAAGGTCGGGGCTACGTGCTGCGGCGAATCGTCCGCCGCGCGATCCGTCATGGCTACAAGCTTGGCCAGAAGCAGCCGTTTTTTCATTTGCTGGTCGAGGACCTCGACCGGCAGATGGGCGAAGCTTATCCAGAATTGACCAAGGACAAGGCGCGCGTTGCGCAGGTGCTCAAAGCGGAGGAGGAGCGCTTCGCGGAGACACTCGAGAACGGGATGAGGATTCTCGAGGACGAGCTTGCGCGCGTGTCCGCGGCGGCCACGGGCAACGTCGGCACAAGTCTCGGCACGCCCGGAGTAAGTGGAGCGCAGCCTGGGCTCCAGCCGGTTGTAAAGTCGGCCGCGGCTCCCGTTTTGCGCGGGGAGTTGGCGTTTCAGCTGTACGACACGTTCGGTTTTCCCCTCGATCTCACGGCCGACGTCTGCCGGGAGCGCGGCGTCCAAGTCGAGGATGCCGGCTTCGACCGCGCAGCGGAAGCGCAGCGAGACCGCGCGCGAGCCGCCAGCATGTTAAAGGCGGGAACGCAGCTCGATTACGGTGGCCCGAAAACCGCCTTTCGCGGTTACGAAACGTTGGCGGAAGAGGCGCGCGTTGTCGCGCTGTACAAGGATGGCGCCAAGTTCGACGCGCTCGCTGCTGACGAGCGCGGCATCGTCGTGCTCGACCGCACGCCGTTCTACGCGGAATCAGGCGGCCAGGTCGGCGACCGCGGCGAGCTCACCAAGGGCGGCGCCTGCCTCACGTTGTTCGCCGTCGAAGACACGCAGAAGATTGCACCCGATGCGTTCGGCCACAGCGGGGAAGTGAAGACTGGCGAGTTGCGACCCGGCGATACCGTAGCCGCCCAAGTCGATCACGATGCGCGCGGACGCACAATGCGCAATCACTCCGCGACGCACTTGATGCACAAGGCGTTGCGCGAAGTGCTCGGCCCGCACGTGCAACAAAAAGGCTCGTTGGTCGATGCCGAAAAGACGCGCTTCGACTTCGCCCATCATGCGCCGCTCACCGACGAGCAGATCCGCAAGGTCGAAGCGATCGTCAACGCCGAGATCCTCGACAACGAGGCCACGGGCACACGAACGATGGGAATCGACGACGCCCAGAAGCTGGGAGCGTTGATGCTCTTCGGCGAGAAGTACGGCGACGAAGTGCGCGTGCTCGATATCGGCACGTCGCGCGAACTTTGCGGCGGCACGCACGTCGCCCGCACCGGCGATATCGGTCTGTTCAAGATCGTTGCCGAGAGCGGTGTCGCGGCCGGTATCCGGCGCGTCGAGGCCGTCACGGGCAAAGGCGCGCTGGCCTTCGTGCAGGCGCAGGAGACGGCACTCGCGCGCGCCGCCGCCGCGTTCAAGGCGCCCGTCGGCGAGCTCGGGGCGCGGATTGCCCAACTGCTCGAAAGCGCGAAGGCGACGGAACGGGAACTTGCGCGGCTGAAAGCTCGGACAGCGGCGAGCGCCGGGGCCGATCTCGCCGCGAGCGCAGTCGATGTGAAGGGCGCCAAAGTGCTTGCCGCGGCGCTCGACGGGGCTGACGCCAAAGCGCTGCGCGAGGCGCCCGACCAGTTGAAAGATCGGTTGAAGTCCGCGGCCATCGTGCTGGGCAGCGTTGCCGACGGCAAGGTCACGCTGATCGCCGGCGTGACGAGCGACCTCGTCGGTCGCGTGAAAGCGGGTGATCTCGTCAACCATGTTGCCCGGCAGATCGGTGGCAAAGGCGGCGGCCGGCCCGATATGGCGCAAGCCGGGGGCACCAACCCAGCAGGATTGCCGGACGCGCTCGAGTCGGTGCGCGGCTGGGTCGAGCAACGGTTGTAACCGCACCGGCACGGCTTTTAGAATTTCCGCGTCGTTGTCCCAATTGAACCGCACCGAGCAGTTCGCGAGCGATAATCACGCCGGCATCTGCCCGGAGGCGTGGGCCGCGCTCAGCGAAGCCAACACCGGTCACGCAACGGCATACGGCAACGACGATTGGACGCGGCGAGCGGAGGATGCGATCCGTGCGGTGTTCGACACCGACTGCGACGTCTTTTTCGTATTCAACGGCACTGCGGCGAACGCGCTCGCGGTCTCTGCCCTTTGCCGAAGCACCGACGCCGTGCTCGCGCATGCGTCGGCGCATATCAACGTCGACGAGTGCGGAGCGTCGGCGTTCTTCAGTGGCGGCGCGCAGCTCGCAACGGCCGACACGTCGTACGCGAAGTTGACGCCAGAGGCCATCGTGCAATTTGCTCGCCACCGCGATGACGAGCACGCGTCGAAACCACGCGCCGTTTCCGTCACGCAAGCAACCGAGCTGGGCACGGTCTTCACGCCGAACGAGTTGCGCGCGGTAACCGACGCCGCTCACGCGCACGGCCTCTTCGTGCACGTCGATGGCGCGCGCTTCGCCAACGCGGTGGCGTCGCTCAAGTGCGCTCCGGCCGACCTCGCGCAACGTGCCGGCGTGGACGTGCTGTGTCTGGGAGGCACCAAAAATGGGTTGCCGTCGGGCGAGGCGATCGTGTTTTTCGATCGTACGCTCGCCGGCGATTTCAAACGCCGCCGCAAACAGGGCGGGCAACTGGCGTCGAAAATGCGCTTCCTCGCAGCACCCTGGCTAGGCATCCTGCGCGATGACGCGTGGTTGAAGCACGCCGCGCATGCCAACGCCATGGCGATTCGCCTTGCCACGGCGATTCTTCCTTTGCCCGGGATCCGGCTGATCGCACCGGTCGAGGCCAACGGCGTGTTCGCCGATTTGCCGCGGCATGCGGTCGACTCTTTGCGAGCGCTTGGCTGGCAGTTTCACGTATTCGTCGGGGAGACGGGAGTGCGGTTCATGTGCGCGTGGGATACGACCACGGCAGCGGTTGACGCGCTGGCGGCCGATCTGCGTGATGTGTGTTGCATCAAAAGCCAGACAAGCCTTTGATTTAGTACAGTAAAAATATTTGGCACGGCCCATGCTTAGCATGTGCCATGTACCTCCCGCCGTTCGTCAAAAGAGTACCAGCCTCGCTGCCATTCATCGGGCTGTGGCTGGTGCTGGCGCTCGGCCTTTGCTCTTACGCCGTGTATGACAACGAGCAGGAACGTAAGCTCGTGTTCAAGCGCGCACAGATCGAGCTCGAAACGGTGGCGCGGCTGATGCGCGATCAGGTCGAACGGACGATTGACGGCGTCGATCGGACGTTGTCGATGTTCAAGGTGATTCACGAAAAACAACTGACGCAGGCGCTCCAGTCCAACATGTTCGACGGCGTGCGCAGCGCGGATCAGGAGCAGCGTCGCGTGCTGGTTTTCGATCGCGACGGCCGGCTCGTGACCAGCACCGATCCGGCGTTTCGCGTCAGCACTGCGTCGATCGCCGACCGGGACTATTTCCGCGACGCGAGCAGTCTCGCAAGCACCGACCTGCACATTGGCGTTCCGGTCAAGAGCCGAATTTCCGGACAGACGGTGTTGCCCATGGCGAAGCGCGTCGACGCCCCCGACGCGAGCTTCGACGGCGTGGTCGTGCAGGGCATCGACCTCGAGAAATTCGGCTCGCTGTACACGTTATTGAGTCCCGGTCCGAGCGATGTGCTCGGCATCGTGACCGACAACGGCACTGTCGTCGCTCGCTCGGGAGAGGAGGAGGGCCGCATGTCGGTCGGTGCCGTCGATCCGGCGCTATCGATTGAAATCATTCTCGAAACGCAGCTCGAGAGCGGGGTCTTCGAGGAAAGGACGATCGCTGCCATCCCCAGTCACGTCGTTTTCCAGCGCATTTCCGGGACGCGCCTGGTCGTATTCGCCGCCCGCGGTAACGAGGCCTTGATGGCTGAGCATGGACGCTTGGTCGAACGCTCGTGGGCGCTCGTGATCCTGGCGATGATGGTGGTGACCTTCCCGATCGTGCTCGCCGCCCGCTACATGGCGCGGGAGGTCGGCCAGCGCCGGAAGCTTGAAGACCGCGTCGAGCACGAGCGCGAGCGGGCGCGCCGGGATCCGTTGACCGGAGTCGCCAATCGTCACGTATTCGATGAGCGTGTGGCGGCGTCGTATCGCACGCTCGACGCCGACAACATCCCTTTTGTCGTCGCGTTCGTCGACGTCGACCGGTTCAAGCAGTTGAACGATGCGCGGGGGCACGCCGTCGGCGACGCCGCGTTGCGCAAGATTGCCCAGACGCTAAGCGAGGGGATCCGCAGCACCGATGTCGTCGCGCGGCTTGGCGGCGATGAATTCGGCGTGCTGCTGTCCGGCGCCAACGCGCTTGCCGCCCGCCACGTGCTCGAGCAACGCGCCAAAGCGTTGCACGCGGCCGTCGCCTTGGCGGAGTGGCCGATCACGTTTTCCATCGGCGTCGTTACATTCTGGACGGCGCCACCCGCCGAGCATCACGTCGTCGACATCGCCGACGGCGTCATGTACGCAGTCAAGAAGACGGGGGGCAACGGCATCAAATTCGCCGTCTACCGCGATCGCCGCCTGATCGATCAGGAAAAGGTAGCGCCGCCGCGCATCGCCGCGTGAACAACGGATTGAAGCCTCATACGTAGCGTTCGCGTACACTCGCGGGAATGCGCGACGGCGTCACGCTCGACTCCCTCAATGCGCGCGGTGCCGGCCGTCTGCCTGGCCTCGTCGGTTTTCGCGTCACCGCGCTCGAGGACGGACTATTGGCCGCGGAGGTCGTCATCCGGCCCGAGCTTCTCGCACCGAACGGTTTTCTGCATGCAGCGACCATCATTGCGCTGGCGGATACGGCGTGCGGATATGGCTGTATTGCGCACCTGCCCGATGGTGCGCTGAATTTCACCACGGTCGAGCTCAAGAGCAATTTTTTTGCGACGGCGCTCGACGGGACGATCGCGTGCGTGGCCACACCCGTGCACCGAGGCAGGACAACACAGGTCTGGGATGCGGTCGTGACCCGCGCCGCCGATCACAAAACCATCGCGCTCTTCCGCTGCACGCAGTTGATTCTCTGGCCCACGTCCGCAAAGTAGGGCTGACGGCCAAAGCGCGGCTGACCTCTGCTTAAAGCAGAACGCTCCAAAGCCGTACCGGTTCGCCGGTGCTCTTCGGCCGAACGGCTGATCGCGCGACTGCTCGCGCTTCGCTACCTTCGTCGTCTCGCCGCCGCCTGCGGCGCAGTCGATTGCGATGCGCTCCGTCATTGGTGTCTGCCTTGTAGCGTTCGCCTGCGGCATCGCACTGCTGCAGACACGTCCGTTTCTGCCGCCCGTTCCGGGCGCAATTGCCGTCGCCGGCGTCTGCCTGTGCGGGCTCGGCGCGGCATTGCGCCGGCGCAGCGATGCGTCAAGGTCGCGCGCGGCATATGCGGCGCAGCTCGCGCTAACTTTGAGCGGCGCGGCGCTGTTCGGCTTTGGATATGCCGCATGGCGTGCCGAAACCCGGCTCGCGGACGAACTCCCCCACCTATGGGAAGGCGAGGACATCCGTGTTGTCGGTGTCGTCGACGATTTGCCGCAGGGATCGTCGCGCGGCACGCGCTTCGCCTTCGCCGTCGAGCGGGTGGCAACTCCCTGGGCCGTCGTGCCCGAGCGCGTGTCGGTCGCCTGGCACGCGCCACGGCAGCCGGATGGTGTTCCCGGAGCCATCCCGCTCATTCGCGCCGGCGAGCGCTGGGTGTTCACCGTGCGGCTCAAACGGCCGCACGGCACCATCAATCCCGGCGGCTTTGATCTCGAAGCCTGGCTTCTTGAGCGCAACTTGCGTGCGACCGGCTACGTGCGCGGCGATGACGCCCCGCAAAGGCTGACCGCGTTCGCCGGTCGACCGCGCGATTACGTCCAGCAGTCACGCGAGCGGATTCGCGAGCGCATCCTGCTGGCGTTGCCGGACGCGCCGTACGCGGGCGTGATCGTCGCGCTGGTGATCGGCGATCAACGCGCGATTCCCGATGCGCAGTGGACGGTCTTCAATCGCACCGGCATCACGCACCTGGTCAGCATTTCCGGCTTGCATGTCACGGTGTTCGCGACCATCGCCGGTGGCCTGGCGTTTGCACTCGCCCGCCGCTCCGTGCGCATCACGTCGTTTTGTCCAGCCCGAAAGATTGCCGCGACATTGGGCCTCTTTGCCGCGGGCGGTTATGTGTTGCTCGCCGGTGCGGAAGTGCCGGCTCTGCGCACGCTGACGATGCTCGCCGTTGGGACGATCGGCTTGTGGTGCGGCCGGCCGGGCACAGCAGGAATCGTCTGGCTCATGGCACTCGCCGGGGTGGTGGTATGGGATCCTTGGGCGACACTCTCCCCTGGTTTCTGGCTGTCATTCGGCGCGGTGGGCATGCTGCTGTACGCGGCGTCCGGACGCATCGACGCCGTCGAGCGGACGTCGTGGCGCGCGCGCTGCCAGACGCTCATCAGACGCAGCGCGCGCGCCCAATGGGTCGTCACGCTCGGTCTCACGCCGTTGACACTCGGGCTGTTCGAGCAGGTCTCGTTGGTGTCGCCACTCGCCAACGCGCTCGCCATTCCCATTGTGACCGCGGCAGTGGTTCCGCTTGCCCTGTCCGGCATCGTGTTGCCGTGGGACCATTCCTTTCAGGCGGCGCATGCGCTGGTAGCGCCGTTGCTGCAAGGCTTGGAATGGCTCGCGGCGGCGCCGGCCGCGGCGTGGCAACAACACGCGCCGTTGCGATGGACAATTGTGACCGGTGTGGCCGGTACGTTTTTGCTGCTCGCACCGCATGGCGTACCCGGGCGCGCGTGGGCGATCTTGTGGCTGGTGCCCCTCTTCATGGTGCGCGAATCGCCGCCAGCCGAGGGGACGTTCCGGCTCACCGTGTTGGACGTGGGTCAAGGTCTGGCCGCCGTGGTGGCGACGCGCCATCACGCACTGGTCTACGACACGGGTCCGCGTTTCCACGAGACGGCGAATGCCGGCGGGCGCATCGTGGCGCCGTTTCTGCGCCACACTGGTTTTCGCCACGTCGATGGATTGATCGTCAGCCATGTCGATCTCGATCATTCGGGCGGAGCGGAATCGTTGCTGCAACTCGTGCCGCTCGGCTGGTTCTCGTCGTCATTGCCTGACGACCACGCGATCGTCGCGCGGGCGCGTGCCAAGGGCGTTGCGCTCACGTGCCTCGCCGGCCAACGCTGGACATGGGACGATGTGCGCTTTACGGTGCTGCACCCTACGCTCGCGGACGTGCACGACACGGCGACCAAAACCAACGATCGCTCGTGCGTTGTGCGGATCGACACCGAGCACGGCAGCGCACTCTTGACGGGGGACATCGAAGCAAAGGTCGAGGCGCGGCTGTTGCGGGAAGGCGCTCCCTTGAAGGCCGACGTGGTGGTCGTCCCTCACCACGGCTCGCGGACATCGTCGACATCTGCATTCGTGGCGGCGGTGGCGCCGCGAATCGCCGTGTTCGCCACCGGCTATCGCAACCATTTCGGGCATCCACGGGCCGACGTCGTCGCGCGGTACATGCGCGTGAATGCGCAAATCGCGCGTACCGATCAGGCGGGCGCAATCGGCGTCACGATTGGCCGGAACACGGGCCTGGTGCTCGAAGGCGCCCGTGCGCTCGCTCCGCGTTACTGGCAAGATCGACCATCAAGCGCCGCCGCGCCGCTCGACTAAGACTAAGCGCGCGCGTCGAATGAGTTGCAATGCGGAGTTGCACTGCTAGACTCGCACGATGAGGCAAGCACGGTCGCTAAATTCGTTGCTGAGTGGTGTCTGTGTCGTCGCCGCCCTTGCGGCGCTTTCGGTGCACGCTCAGGACAAGTCCGACCCAGCGGCCGCGAAGCCGCCGGAATTCAAACTATCCACTGCGTTGGCGCCTGCGTTTCCATTGGGCCGCGCCGGCGAACGCTGGGCGAAGCTCATCAACGAGTCAGCCGGCGGCGCATTTGCCATCAAGCAATACCCGGGTGCGACGTTGGCGGGCCGCGATCCGCAGCGCGAATTTCTAGCGTTGCGCGACGGTGCGGCGGACCTCGCCGTGGGTTCGGCGTTGGCCTGGTCGATGCAGATCGCCGCGCTCGGCGTCTACGCATTGCCGTGGCTGGCTGATGAGCCGCACGAACTTGTCGCACTGGTCGCCGACGCCGCGCTGCGCGAAATGATCGTGGCCCGACTCGACGCTGTGGGGGTCGTCGCATTGGCATTCGCGCCTCTGGGCGACCGCGTGCTGGCGACGGCGAAGAGCGCCGTGATGACTCCCGCGGATCTTCTGGGCTTGCGCGTGCGCGTGCTGCCGATCCCCATGGTGATCGACACGTTCACTGCGTTGGGCGCGTTGCCGCAAGCAATGAACTACGCCGATGCGCAGCGCGCGTTTGCGGCAGGCACGCTCGACGGGCAGGAAGCGATGCCCTCGACGTTGGCCGCGGCGCAGGTCGGGCTCGCCGGCCAGAAATTCGTCACCCGCTGGGGCGCATTCACCGACGTGATGGTATTTGCGGTGCGCCGGCAAGTATGGGACGCGTGGTCGCCGGAGCAGCGCGGACTCGTCCGGACAGCTGCGGAACAGGCGGCGCAGAAATCAACCGCGCCAACACGCGAGGACCGCGCACTCACGGACCTTGTGCGCCAGGGCATCACCGTCGTCCGGCTGACGCCGGCGCAGCGTGACGTGCTGCACGCCGCCGCGGCGGAAGCGTTGGCGAAATGGACCGAGACCATCGGTGCGGACGTGGTGACGGCGGCCAAAGCGGCGGTCGCCACCAAGCAGTGATCGTTCGTAACGCGTATCGCGCCGCTTCATTTCGGCGGTCGTGAGCGCCGCTTTATTTCAACGGTGTATCTGAACGTTGCACCCGCGCCTGCGCTCGTCCACGGTGAGAGACGGCGCCGCCGCACTTCAGTCGACGAACCGCCCCAGGCGTACTGCGGTCTCGCCGTTTTTGGGGCGGCGCGTAGGCATGATGAGCACGCAGTTGTCGTAAGGTGTGGTGATCTCGCGTTTGCCATCGACTGCGAGGCGTGTGCCGGCTTTGGGAACGACGTTCAATCCCTCGATCGGAAACATGAAGCCGAACTGCTCCGATTGGATGGTGATGACGTCGGTAACTTCGATTGCTCGTTGCGGCGGCACGGGGGTGCGGTCGAGATGCGCATCGAGGA
Organism: Casimicrobiaceae bacterium; assembly: GCA_051003055.1. Lineage (GTDB taxonomy): Bacteria > Pseudomonadota > Gammaproteobacteria > Burkholderiales > Casimicrobiaceae > VBCG01. Next base: position 676 of record JBPCLS010000130.1, on the reverse strand, counting down.
AACCCGCATCGGCCATGCCGAAATGCTCGAGGAATCGCAGCGACGCCTGCTTCGCGACGTGCGGCGCGGCGCGTTCCCAATGCTGGCCGCATTCGATGAGCAGCGCAATGCGCTCGTCGCCAGGATCGTCGAATCCCGCGTAGTCGCGCAGCCGCTTACCCGCGGTATGCCCTGCATCGATGACGATGTGTTCGGGAATCCCGATCGCCCGCGCGAGCTCGACACCTTTGCGTTGCCGGCCCGCGAGCGCGAGCGGCGGGCACGGGTCGGTCATCGAGTGCAGGTCGAGCAGATAGTCGGTCGCGTCGTACACCGGTCGCAACTCACGCGCACGCGCCAAGTCGCGGGTTTGCCGGGGGCCGTCCAGTACGTCAGCGGACCAGAGGCGGTTGAAATCCTCATCGACGCAGCGCGACGCGAACGGGTCCGCGCGGTTGAACGATCGATACGCATCCACATTCGCGAACGTAAGAGTCAACGTACCGGATGCGGGGCGAAACGCCTCGCGCAGCAACCACTCGTTGGCGATCGCGCCGCAGACTTCGTTGCCGTGCGTCAGCGCCTGGATCGTGACCCGTGGACCCGGCCGCTCAGCGACGAACCGCCATACGTAGGGAATGCCCGTATTACCGTCGCGAAAGTGTTCGAGCTCGGGAAATTCGACTTCGATGGGCGG
>JBPCLS010000129.1:0-6236 GCA_051003055.1 Casimicrobiaceae bacterium | reverse complement strand
GGTAATGCGTTCGAGGCCGCCTGGTCGGAGGGAGTGGGTTGGACGCTCGAGGAGGCCGTCGAGCACGCCGTGGCGGCAGCCACTCCCGTGAACGCTTGACGACGGCCCGGAGGTGGCCTCCCGCTGTGCCTCGGGGCAGCGCGTTAGGGAGCGCAGTTTGCTGAAGTTAGGCCAGCGGCTTCCGCCGTCGTGCCAGCCAGCCGGCCCCAAGAGCGGCCAGGATCAGGCCCAAAACGCCGGGCTCGGGGACGACTGTTGACACCCGGCAAGTAATCGGGGAAGAGTCCGCACACTCCGGTCCAAATCTCACGTCTGCGGGATTTGACTGATGGAAGAGATCGACGAAGTCCATGTAGATGTAGGCGGGATCGCCTAGAGGCTTGGCGCGCGCCACGAAGTCAGTGCTGCCACCCGGCGGGATAGGGAGGCAAAGCGTTTCCGGACATTGACCCGACACGAATTGCAGCCAGAAGAGGTTGTTGCTGTACGCGCCTGTTCCCGGGACGCCAGAGGGCGGCTCAGGGTTAGTGTCGACCTCCGTCGGTTGTCCGCCGGAGGCAGTGACGCCCAACACCGGAAACGATCCGAATATGCTGAACTGACCCGAAGGGGGGCCCGTAAACGGGTCGTTCGGATCAATCGAATACAAGTAGACGGTGGCGCTTAACAGAGACGCTGTGCAACCACCAGATACAGACGTCGGCTTCCAGCCGTCACCTAGACAGGCGTCATCGATATCGAATACTGCATCTCCGCGAAAGCCGGGGACGATGCCGGTCCCAGCCGGGTCGAACTGCGCAGGATAAAAAGCCGCGTGGGCTGCTGTGCCGAAAAGCAACGAGACGGCGGACGCCGCTACACGATGGGATAATCGTCGACTCTTGTGTGCCACACGCATCTCCTGGAGGCGGGGCCCGGAGTTCCGACCGGTCGAAATATGCTGCCAGCCGAACTGGACCCGGGTAACGGGCGGGGTTCCCCCGTAAGAGATAAAGGATCAGCAAGAAATGAACCTTTAGCTGCGCCTCGTTCATAAGCGACTGAATTTCAAGAACATACCGGGAAGACAAATCAGTTTTGTAGCTATCAACCCTTCGCGAGTGTAAAGGTCTTCGACGGCTACGGCGCGGTCCACCGTGATGCGAGCAGGTCAATGACTCGTCGACGGCGCGCTCGGCGTAGCCGCAAAGCTCGGCCGGGGCTCGCCACGTTGATACCGCTCCCACATGTCAATGTAGGCTGCTTCGATGTGCTGACGGGAGCGATCGGTGTCGAACAGAGGCCAACTCTCTCGTTGGCTCGCGAGCTTCTGCCGGATTTCTCTCAGCTGGGATTGATCCGTCGCAAGCCGCAACGCCAGGGACGCGTACTCGTGGAGCGAGTGCGTGATCAGCTCCGGCAGTCCGACGGCATGCAACAAGCTCGCAGCCACGCGCCCAGCGAAAGTCGTGCCCAGGCACGTGACAACCGGCACCCCCGCCCATAGCGCGTCGCTGGCCGTCGTATGCGCGTTGCAAGGTAATGTGTCCAGGAACAGATCTGCCAAGCGATGCCGCGCAAGGTGTTCTTCAACCTTGACTCTTGGGCCGAAGACCAGCCGATCCGGCTCGATGTTTCGCGCCGCTGCCTCTTGGCGCAGGTTATGCGGCGCTAGGGTATTGCCTTCGAGCAACCATAGGACGCTACCGGGAGTTTCACGTAACAGCCTCATCCAGACATGAAATATTTCCGGCGTGATCTTGTAGTTGTTATTGAACGAGCAGAACACGAAACCGTGGTCAGGTAGCCCGACTTCGGCGCGAGTAGGCGTGCGCTCTGCAATGGGCCTATTTGAGTCGTTGACTAAATAGCTATCCGGCAAGTACACCACCTGTTCCGTATAACAGTCGTGATGCTCGGGAGGGATGGTGATTTCGTCGGCGAGTAAATAATCGATGTAGTCGGCCCCCATGGTTCCGGGGTAAGCGAGGTAACCCACCTGAATCGGCGCGGGGCGGAGCGCGAAAATTCGTGGGCGGGCGTCCGTGGCGAACCCGGTCAGATCGACTGCTATGTCGACTTCCATCTCCCGCATCCGCTGCGCGACCTCGTGGTCGCTCCGACGTCCGACATCGATGAAGCGCTCAAACGCACCCTTCAGGCGTGACCGCATTGCGCTGTCATCGTCCCGCCCCAACGATATCGCGATCGTCTCAAACCGTTTCCTGTCATGTTGCTCGAATAGGCCAACCATAAGATGCCCAAGCGCGTGATCGCGGAAGTTCGCTGAGACGTAAGCCAAGCGGATCCGGTCGTGACGGTAGCGCTCACCCGTCCACAAGGTCATGGCCGAGCGCGGACACTGCGTACGAACCCAGGTCTGGGCGCAGCGCAGTTGTTCTTGCGCCGAGTCGGAAATGCCCAAGAGGACGAACGGCTCGGCGCTACGATGTCCCGAACGCACGTCAGCTCTCACCCGCTTCGAGTCGGCCTCGTACGTCCGCCAGTCGCAGCAATGCATTCTTGAATGTAGCAACGCACCCCTTGCAAACGGCAGCCGGTCATCGAGATCCAGCGCTCGTTGGAAGTCCTCGATCGCCGCTTCATGCTGTCCCAGGTAGGATCGCGCAGCACCTCGATTTTGCAGCGCCTCTGCAAATGCGGGCTTGATCGCCAGCGCTCGCTCGCAACTACTCAGCGCCTCCTCGTGTCGCATCAGCGCTATCAACGCGTCAGCACGATTATTCAGCGCTTCGGCAAAACGCGGAGCAAGCGCCAGTGCGCGGTCATAGCTCGCGAGCGCCTCCACGTGACGCTCGAGCGCTGAGAGCACCAGGCCCCGGTTGCAATGCGCGACGGCCAGGTTTGGCTCGAGCCCAAGCGTTCGATCGTAGCTCGCCAGCGCTTCGTCGAAGCGTTCGAGGTCCTTCAAGGCACCGCTACGATTGTTCATCGCCTCGATCAACTGGGGTTTGATCGCCAGGGCCTGATCGTAGCTCGCCAGCGCCTCCTCGTGCCGCTTGAGCTCGGATAGCGCGGCGCCACGGCTGTTGAGCGCTTCGGCAAACGCAGGGTTGATCGTCAGCGCGCGGTCGTAACACGCCAGCGCTTCCTCGTGCCGGTTGAGCGCTGACAAAGCACCGCCACGGTTGAGGAGTACGCCGGGAAGGCCGGGGTTTATCGCCAGCGCCCGGTCATAGCTTGCGAGCGCGTCCTCGAAATGACCGCGCGCACGCGCGACGTTGCCACGACTGGTGTGCGCCTCGGCCGACGTCGGATTAACCGTGAGCGCTCGGCGCAACAAGCGGTCCGCTTCGTCGAAGTGTCCTTGCTGTGCCTTGACCACGCCGAACAGATGCAGCGCATCGAAGTACTCGGGTTGCCCCCCCAGAATTGCCTTGCAGATGCGCTCCGCTTCGGCGAAGTCACCCCGTTGGAATAGCGCAACGGCATGCCGCACGGCCTCTGCCGGGGCAATCCGCACAGTGCCCGTTGGGGGCACTCTCGGGCCAGACGTACGATGGGGTGGGGGCATGTTCGAAGCGTCCGGCCAGGCACGGCCGCCGGCGGATTCTCGCTGATGGCCTGAGGCGTTCAAGCGTAGCGGAGCTCTTGGAACTCCGCAAAACCATCTATCGCCGGCGCGGACGGCGCTTGGCCCCCGAGACATCGAAATAACGCTTGATCGCATCCGTGAACCGCATCCGCGAATGCCGCGATCGCTCGAGCAATCCCACGTGCCGCTGGATGTCCACCCCCGGTAGCGCGATCACCCGCAACCCGAGGTCGCGCGTCCACTGCACGTTCGCGAGCTTGGGGACGATGGAGATTCCGAAGCCCTGCCGAACGATCGCAAGGATCGCCTCGACCGAGTTCAGCTCCATCGCGTCGTTGACGCGGACCTCGCACCGATTGAGCACCTCCTTGACGAGCAGTCCGGTCCAGGTGTCTCGGTCGAACCGGATGAACGGGGCATCGCGCAGCGTCCGCAGCGGATCCGCCCATAGCTTGAACGGCGGCCGCCGTGGCACGACCATCACCATCGGCTCGTCGTAGAGCGGCGTCCAGACCATCGAAGCCGACAGCGGGCGGGGCGGCCGCGTTACGATCGCCGCGTCGAAAACGCCGTGCTCGACCTTGTAGGCGAAGTCGCTCGACTGACCGGCGAACAGCTTGACCTCGAGCTGCGGGTGGTTGCGCTTGACCGACCAAAGCGCGTCGGCGAAGGCCCCCATCAATGCGGACACCAGCGCCCCCATGACCACGCTCCCTGAAAGCGGGTCGCCGCCCCGCTGGTTGCTGAGCTCGTCATAGCGGAGCACGATTTCCTCGATCCGTGGCGACGATGCGCGGCCGGCCGGATTCAGCACGATCGAACGGCCGCCACGGTCGAACAGCGTTCGGCCGAGCGACTGCTCGAGCGTGCGCATCTGCAGGCCCACCGCGGCCGCGGTCAGCCCGACTTCGGCGCCGGCTGCCGCGAACGTTCCGTGTCGCGCGACGGCGAGGAACGTCCTGAAGGTCCGGATCGACGGCATTGGAAAGTAAAGCTTTATCTCGTAGCAAGTATAACTAGATTTCCTTTCTGCAAGCGATTGCCGACAATGGACCGATGAGCAAGCCGCTCAGCGTGCGGATCTGGCGGGGCAAGGACGTCGGCGAATTCGTCCGTTACGACGTGCCCGCGCAGGCCAGCCAGACGGTGCTAGACGTGGTGACGCACGTGCAGCGCCATCTCGCGCCGACACTTTCCTACCGCTTCTCGTGCCGCGTCGGCATGTGCGGTTCCTGCGCGATGACGGTCAACGGCGTTGCGCGCTGGACCTGCCGCACGCACGTGGCCAAGGTCGTGAACGAGGGAACGCTCACGATCGCGCCGCTCGCCAACTTTCCGGTGATCCGCGATCTCGCCGTGGACATGCGGGACTTCTTCGACAAGTGGGCGCGAGCCAGAGGGCGCTTCGAGGGCACGGCGACGCGGCATGATGATTTCGCGCGCGTCCAGCCGCAGTCACCGGCCCGCGTTGCCGCCAGCGCCGGCATCGAATGCATCGGCTGCGGTGTGTGTCATGCATCGTGCGACGTCGTCCGCTGGCGCCCGGATTTTCTCGGCCCGGCCGCGCTCAATCGCGCGTGGACGCTCGTCAACGACGTTCGCGACAGGGCGCAGCCGGACCGCATGCGCGCGATCGCCGGCGACGCGGGGTGCCACGCGTGCCACACCCAAGGCTCGTGCACCGAGCGCTGTCCGCGCGGCATCGAGCCCACGGCAGGCATCGCGGGATTGAAGCGCATGAGTGCGCGGCTCGCGATCCGGGGGCAGCTGTGAACGCAGCCACACAAGCGAAGCTCTGGTACTGGCAACGCATCACCGCAATGCTGCTTGCGCTGTTCGTGCTGGTTCACCTCGTGACGCTGGTCTACGCGATGCGCGGCGGCTTGACGGGCGCGGAGATACTCGGGCGCACGCGCGGTAGCTGGTTCGCCGCGCTGTTCTACGGGGGCTTCGTGCTGACCGCGGCCGTGCACGCGCCGATCGGCATCGCGCGCATCGCCGAGGAATGGTTGGGCATGAGCCGTGAAACGAGCTATGCAGCCGCCGGGTTGCTAGGCGTTGCTCTTGCCATCAGCGGGCTGCGCGCCGTCTATGCCGTGGTTGGTGCACCGTGAGACGAGAGACCGGCATCCGCCCGCGCGGCCACCCGTCGTACTGGGCGTTCGTGCTGCACCGGGTGTCGGGCATCGCGCTCGCCGCTTTCCTGCCGCTGCATTTCTGGGCGCTCGGCCAGGCGCTCGAAGGCGAACCTGCCCTCGACGGCTTCCTGCGTTTCGCCGACGCGCCGCTGGTCAAGGCCGCCGAATGGGGCCTCGTCGTGCTGCTTGCCGCGCATCTTGCCGGCGGGTTGCGTATCCTCGGGATCGAATTCCTGCCGTGGAACGGGCTTCGCAAGGGTTGGATTGCCGCCACCGCCGGCATTAGCATAGCGTTCGGCCTGGCGTTCGCGCTGGCGCTGATTGAATAGCCGATTGGGCCTCAGACGAACGACGGCTTGCATCTTGGTAACGTCACCCGAGGAGGTTTTTGCATGGATCGCCCGTATCGCTCGAGAAGACACGCCATCGCGGCCCTGCTTGGCGCAACGCTCGCACTCGCAGCGGGCGCGTCGGCCGAAGCACAGGACACCTGGCCGAACCGCTCCGTGCGGATCGTGGTGCCCTTCGCGGCCGGTGGTGCGACCGACGTGGTGGCGCGCGCG
>JBPCLS010000128.1:0-10175 GCA_051003055.1 Casimicrobiaceae bacterium | reverse complement strand
GGTCCCGGTTGGTCAGAAACTCCGGGTGCGTGCGCAATTCGGGCAGATCGAGGGCATCGAGGAGCTTCCAGTAGACCTGGTCGTTGGACGGCGCTATCGCAACCTGACCATCCGCCGCGTCGAACAGGCCATACGGCGCGACCAGCGCGTGGTCGTTGCCGGTCCGCAGCGGCAGCTTTCCCGTCGCGAAATAATTGGTGGCGAGAAAGGACAGCGTGCTCACCATGCTGTCGGTGAGGCTGGTCGAGACTTCTTCGCCGAGGCCCGTGCGCGCCCGGCGTACCAGCGCCGCGCACACACCCATCGCCGCATAGGCGCCGGCGACAAGATCGGTGATCGGAGGTGCCGCGCGGGCGGGCGGTTCACCGTCGGCGCCGTTGACGCTCATGAAGCCGCTCATCGCCTGGGCGATGAAGTCGAAAGCGGGCCGATCGCGATAGGGGCCGTCGAGGCCGAAGCCTGTGATGTGGCAACACACGATGCCCGGCTTAATGCGCTCCAATGACTCCCTATCGAGCCCCATCCTTTGCATCACCCCTGGGCGGAAATTGTCGAGCACGACATCGGCGGTGGCGATGAGTTTGCGCAGCACCGCCATCCCTTCGGGCTGGCGCAGGTCGAGCGTCAGCGATTTCTTGTTGCGGTTGTACGACGCGAAATAGAGGCTGAAGCCGTTGCGCATCTCGCCCTGGCGGCGGATGGGGTCGCCCTCCGCGACGTCCTCGATCTTGATGACCTCGGCGCCCATGTCCGCAAGGAACATCGAACAGAAGGGTCCCGAAAGAATGCGGGAGAGATCGATGACGCGGATGCCGTCGAGTTGCATGGGGTTGACTGCAGCTGAAACAAGGGCGATGGTGGCGACGACGTGGGCAGGCGCTTCATGCCTGCATCAGTCCGATTTGATGCCGGCGGACTCGATGATCTTGCGCCATTTAGCCGTTTCGGTCTTGAGCATCGATCCCAATTCCTCGGGCGTGCTGGTGCGCGCCTCGACGCCTTGCGCGATCAGGGCCTTACGCAGCTCAGGATTCTGCATCACCTTGGAGATTTCGGTATTGAGCTTCGCCACGACTGCGGGCGGGATGCCGTTCGGCGCGAGGATGGCGAGCCAGCCGGTCGCTTCGAAATCCTTGAAGCCCGATTCGGCGACGGTGGGGACGTCAGGAAGCGCGGGACTGCGCTGGCGCGAGGTGACCGCCAGACCACGCAGTTTTCCTCCCTGAATGCCCGGCATCCCGGACGCGATGGAAAGGGCCGCCATCGCGATGTGTCCGCCCATCAGGTCCGTCATGGCCTGGGCGGCCCCTTTGTACGGCACTTGTTCCATCTTGAATCCGCCCGCCGTTTGTAAGAGTTCCATGGCGAGATGCGTAAAGGTGCCGTTGCCGGCCGTGCCGTAAGTTACCTTGCCCGGTGCGGCCTTGGCGGCGCCGATCACTTCAGGAAGCGACTTGTATTTGGAATTGACGTCGGTCATGAACAAGAACGGTGAGCTCGCTACCAGCACGATCGGCGTCAGATCCCGGACCGGATCGATCGCCAGGTGCTTCTGGATCGCGGGCGCGATCACCAGGTTGTCGGCCTGCCCCATGACGATGTCGTAGCCTTCGGGATTTGCGCCCACGGCTTCGATCAATCCGATCGTGCCGCCAGCACCGGCCTTGTTCTCGACCACGATCGTCCAACCCGTCGCTTCGGCCAGCTTCATGGCGACTTGGCGCGACACAAAGTCGGTGCCTCCGCCGGGCGGGAACGGGACGATCAGACGAATCGGCTTCGCGGGATACGATTGGCCATGCGCGGGGCCCGCGACAGCCACCAGCGCCAGCAGCAGCGCGACGAGACGGGACTTCTTCATCGTTTCCTCCTCCGGAAAGTTCGTTGTCTAAATGGAACGCGCGCCGATGGCCGCATAGCGGCGTTTTCGGCGCCGCGACGCAACACGGAGCAGGCATGGTGGCCGGTCGCCTTCTGCGCGGGTCAAGCAGCCAGAGGCACCAGCTGCGGGCAAGGTTTGCGGAACTGCTCGAGCAGCGCCGCCTCACGGGTCTTCGCGGCGTCGACGTTCTTACGCTTCACGTAACCGTAGCCGCGGATCGTTGCCGGTAGCGTCGCCACTTCCACGGCGAGCGCAAGGTTGCCGGCATCTAAGCCGCGTTCGAGTTCCGCAACCGTCTGCTCATAGTCGGCGATGAGCCGCCGTTCCAGTCGCCGTTCCTCCGTATGGCCAAATGGATCCAGCAATGTGCCGCGAACGCCCTTGAACATTGCCAGCACCTTGAGCACCGGACGCATCCATGCGCCATAGCTGCGTTTGACCGGCGCACCCGTCACCTTGTCGGGTTTCACCCAGAGCGGCGGTGCGAAGTGGTACCGCAACGAGTAGTCGCCCTCGAACGCCGCCTCGACCTGCCGCTCGAATTCCCCGTCCGTGTACAGGCGCGCCACTTCGTACTCATCCTTGATGGCCAGGAGCTTGAAGTAATTGCGAGCTACCGCATCCGTCAATCGGTTGCTGGCGCCGGCCACGCGGGATTCCGTGCTCCGGACGCGATCGACCAGCGACCGGTACCGCTGCGCCAGATCGGCGTCCTCGTAGGCGATGAGGAAATCGACACGGCGGGCGATGGCGGAGTCGAGGTCGGGCGCGATGATGCGATCGCTGCCGACCGCAGTTTCGGCCGGACGCGCTTGCCGCTCCACGCTCGCCGGGGCGTGACACGCCAGCCGGCCCCAGTCGAACGCGCGCTGGTTGGCGTCAACTGCGGCGCCGTTGAGCTCAATGGCCTTGAAGAGCGCCTGGCGCGACACGGGAATGAGCCCCATCTGATACGCGTAGCCCAGCAGGAAGATGTTGGTGCCGAGGGAATCGCCAAGCAAAGCCGTCGCGATGCGCGTAGCGTCGAGAAAGCGCGTCGCGTCCGCGCCAATGACATCCCGTACGCCCTCTTCCATCGCGACCCACGGGGTCTCTAGGTCCGGATTCTTGATGAAGGCGACGGTGGCCATCCGGTTGGTGTTGATCACCGCCCGCGTCACGCCGCGTTGCATCCGCGAAATGATCGAATTCTCGGCGGTCACCAGCAGATCGCTGCCGATGACCGCATTGGCTTCGCCTGCGGCAATGCGGATCGTGTGCAAGTCTTGGGGGCGCGCGGCGATCCGCACGAATGTCGTCACCGCGCCGCCCTTCTGCGCCACGCCGGTCATGTCGAGCACCGACACGCCCTTGCCTTCCAGATGTGCGGCCATGCCGAGCAGCGCGCCTACGGTGATGATGCCGGTACCCCCAACGCCCGCGACGACGATCGAGTACGGGCGGTTCAGCCCGGGCGACTCGGGTTCCGGCAGTTGCGCGAACAGGTCGTCCGCTCCGGCCATCGCCTTCCCTCGGCGGGGACGCCCACCTTCAACACTCACGAAACTGGGACAGAAACCGTTCTGGCAGGAAAAATCCTTGTTGCACGACGACTGATCGATCGCGCGTTTGCGGCCAAACTCCGTCTCGACCGGCGTGACCGAGACACAGTTCGACTTGGTGCTGCAGTCACCGCAGCCCTCGCAGACGCGCGTGTTGATGAACGAACGGCGCGCAGGATCAGGAAACTTGCCGCGCTTGCGCCGGCGCCGCTTTTCCGCCGCACACGTCTGGTCGTAGACCAGCGCCGAGACGCCGCCCATCTCGCGCAGCTCGCGCTGTACCGCATCCAGGTGATCGCGATGCCTGACGGTCACGCCTTTGGCGAACGGCGCGTCTTTGCCATATTTTTCCGGTTGATCGGTCACGACCACGATGTGCGCGACGCCCTCCGCTTCGAGCTGGCGCGTAAGGCCCGGCACGTTGAGCGGACTCGGCAGCGGCTGGCCACCCGTCGCCGCGGTCGCATCGTTGTAGAGAATCTTGAACGTGATGCCCACATTGGCCGTCACCGCAGCGCGAATGGCGAGCAGGCCGGAGTGGTAGTAGGTGCCGTCGCCCATGTTCGCGAAGATGTGCTTGGTATCCGTAAAGGGCGCGTGTCCGATCCATGCGGCGCCTTCCGATCCCATCGGCGAAAAGATCTTGGTACCCGAAAAGATGTACGTCGCCATGAAGTGGCAGCCGACGCCGGCGATCGCTTCGCTGCCTTCCGGCACCCGCGTCGAACTGTTGTGCGGGCACCCGGAACAGAAATATGGAACTCGTCCGGCGTCGCTTAAGTATCCGCGCAGCTGCGGTGACAGCGACGGTTTGGCGAGCGCCTCTTCCTTGGCGCGCAACCAGGCCGCGCGCTCCTCGATGCGTGCGCCGGCGTGGAACCGCCTGAGGCGCGCCGCAATCACCAGCGCCACCTGTTCCGCGCTGAGCTCACCGTTCGGCGCCAGCAACCATTCGTTGGGACCGCTTTCCTCGTCGCGCTTGCCCACGATGCGGGGCCGCCGTGAATCTGGCCAGTGATAAAGCATCGTACGAATCTGGTCCTCGATGATCGGGCGCTTTTCCTCGACGACGAGGATCTCTTCCAGTCCCAGCGCAAAAGCGTGGAGCCCCTGCGGCTCGAGCGGCCACGTGAGACCCAGCTTGTAGACGCGAATGCCGATGCGTGCGGCCTCCTGCTCGTCGATGCCGAGATGCTCGAGCGCCTGCCGCACGTCGAGATAGGATTTGCCGGCAGCGACAATACCCAGGCGCGCGCGCGGACTGTCGTAGGCGACGTAGTTGATCCGGTTCGCCCGTACATAAGCCAGCACCGCTGGAAGTCGCTGCTCGTGAATGCGCCGTTCCATCATCAGCGGCTGATCCGGCAGCCGCACGCCCAGGCCGCCCTGCGGCACCGTGAAATCCTCGGGCAGGCGGACGCTGATGCGCGCGGGATCGACACTGACCGACGCCGAGCACTCGATCGTGTCGTCGAGCGCCTTGAAGGCGAGCCACGAGCCCGAGTACCGGGACATCGCGTAGCCGTGCACGCCGAGATCGAGATATTCCTGCACGCCGGACGGCACCAGCACGGGGATCATCGGCGACATCAACATCGTCTCGCTTTGCGTCGCAACGGTAGAGGAACGCGCCATGTGATCGTCGCCGCATACCAGCAACACGCCGCCATGCGGGGATGCGCCTGCCGAATTGCCGTGCAGCAGTGCGTCACCGGAGCGCGCGAGGCCCGCCCACTTGCCGTACCACATCCCGAAAACGCCCTGGTAGCGCGCGTGATGGTCGAGCGTCACCTGCTGCGAGCCCCACACGCTCATCACCGCCAGTTCCTCGTTCTGTCCCGGCTGGAAATGAATATGATGCTGCTGCAGCAGGTCGTGCGCTTCCCACAGCGTCTTGTCCATGTTGTTGAGTGGCGAGCCCTGGAACCCCGAGACGAACCCCGCAGTGTTGAGCCCCGCCGCCGCGTCGCGCACGCGCTGCATGATGAGCAAACGGGTGAGCGCCTGGATACCATTCAGGTAAACGCGGCCGCTTTCGAGCGTGTACTTGTCATCGAGCCTGACGTCGGCGAGTTCCATCGAGATTCTCCTAAACGACCTTGCCCGGATTGAAGAGGTTGTCCGGGTCCAGCGTTGCTTTCAATTGCCGCATCACATCGACACCGGCCCCGAACTCCTCGACCAGGAATTCGCGCTTGCCAAGGCCGATGCCGTGTTCGCCCGTGCAGGTGCCACCCATGGCGAGAGCACGGCGCACAAGGCGCGTGTTGAGGTCCCACGCCTCCTGCACGTCTGCTTCGCTGTCCGGGTCGACGAGGATCATCAGATGGAAATTGCCGTCGCCGACGTGGCAGAACAGCGGAATTGGCATCGACGCTTGCGCGATATCCTTCTCCGTCTCGGCGATGCATTCCGCAAGACGCGAAATCGGCACGCAGACGTCCGTGGCGATCATCCGGCTGCCCTTGCGCAGTTGCAGGCAGGCGAAATAGGCATCGTGCCGCGCCTGCCACAAGCGCGTTCGCTCCTCCGGACGTGTGGCCCATTCAAAATCGAGGCCGCCGTGTTCCCGTGCGATCTCCTGCATCTGGGTGGCCTGTTCTTCCACCCCGCGCGGCGTGCCATGAAATTCGTACCACAGAGTCGGCGCTTCGCGTAAGGCCAACTTGCTGTATCGATTGACGGCAGTCACGGTGAGCGCATCGAGCAGTTCGACGCGCGCGATCGGAATACCGCACTGAATCGCCTCGATCACCGAGTCGACGGCCGCCGTCACCGTCGGAAACGCGCACACGGCCGCCGACAGCCCGTCGGGTATCGCATACAGTCGCAACGTCAATTCGGTGATGATGCCAAGCGTCCCTTCGGCGCCCACGAAAAGACGCGTGAGGTCGTAGCCGGCGGCGGACTTGCGTGCCCGTCCCCCGGCGCGGATGACGCGCCCATCGGCGAGCACGACAGTGGCGCCAAGCACGTTCTCCCGCATCGTTCCGTAGCGGACGGCGTTGGTTCCCGACGCACGCGTCGAGGCCATGCCGCCCAGCGACGCGTCGGCACCAGGATCGATCGGAAAGAACAGGCCGGTGTCGTGCAAGTAGGCGTTGAGTTGCTTGCGCGTCACGCCTGGCTCCACCCTGACGTCGAGATCGCTTGCGTTGACTTCGACGATGCGATTCATCTGCCCGAGATCGATGCAGACGCCGCCGTTGGTGGCGAGCACGTGACCTTCGACCGAGGTGCCGATGCCGAAGGGAATCATCGGTATTCGATGGCGTGCGCAGGCGTTGACAATCGCCACGACCTCATTCGTGCTATGGGGAAACACGACCGCGTCGGGCGGCGTCACTGGATAGGACGAGATATCGGTGCCGTGATGCTCGCGGATCTGCCGGGTAGTCGTCAGCCTGTCGCCCAGCAATTTGCGGAGTTCATCGAGCAACTGCGCAGGCAACGCACGCTCGTCGTGTCCACGCTCGCGCAGTTCTGCAAAGTGAGCGGTGGAATGAGCTACGGCTTCCATGGGTTCCTCGTTTCCGTTCGCATGTTCGCGACCGCGTAGCCGCCCGCGGTCGTTACCGACGGAATGCGCCGTTAGCGCTTGGCTCCGTTATCGGGCCTGGCGTGCGTTGACGCGCCGCTGCATTGACTGCGAGCGCCACGTACGCAAATATACCAAACAACTGTTTTTGAAAACCCATAGCCGCAGCAAACTGCTTCTCGATCCCATCCCTGCTTCGACCGAAGAAGCCAAATCGGCTGGGCCGCCCAATACGTCGCACAGATCGACGCCGACAAGGCGGCGTAGAACTGGTCGGACAGTCTACGGCTCTACCCCGTTACCCACGCAAAACCGGATAAACCAGAGGTCCTACGCGCGGCACGGCAACCGACTGGAAGCCTTGAAGGGCGACCGGCCAGCACAGTATCCGCGTGAACGATCAGTCCCGCTTGTGTTTTCGCTGGACCGAAGCCGGGCCGGTAGACGTCGAGACTGCGGATTATCACTGAAGGAGAACCACCGATGCCTCAGGCGCGACCGCTCTTAAAAGACCGCTCTGCCACGATTCACCGCGCCAGTAGTGTTTTTTCCAGGAACGCGACCATCGAATAGAAATAGAAGTCCGCGTTCGCTTTTTTAGCGAAGCCGTGTCCTTCGTTATCCGCGAGCAGGTACCAGACCGGCGCCCCGTTTTTCTGTGCAATGTCGACGATCTGCTGTGCTTCCGTGTAGGGCACGCGCGGATCGTTCTTGCCGTGGGCGACGAACAGCGGCGCCTTGATCTTGTGCGCGTTGGTCACCGGCGAGATGCGCGTGAGGAACGCGCGCATTGCGGGGTCGCGCTCGTTCCCGTATTCGACCCGCCGCAGGTCGCGGCGATAGCTCTCGGTGTTCTCGAGAAACGACACGAAGTTCGCGATGCCGACGGCGTCGATCGCCCCGGCGATGCGATCCGGATAGTTCGTGGCGACGGCGAGCGCCATGTAACCGCCGTAGCTTCCGCCATAGACAACAACCCGGCTTGAATCGAGGTCGGGCTGCGTCGCTATCCAGTCGAGCAACGCGCCGATGTCTCGCACCGAATCTTCGCGCTTCATCCCGTTGTCGAGAGTGGCGAACGTCTTGCCGTGGCCGGTGGAACCGCGGACATTGGGATCGATGATGGCGATGCCGAGCTCATCGACGAAGTAGTTCGAGCGACCCATGAATCCGGGTCGCGACTGCGCCTCCGGTCCGCCGTGAATATTGATCAGCACCGGACGCTTGCCCTTGTAGCGCGAGTCGGGCCGCGTCAAGAAACCGCTGATCGTCAGACCGTCGAAGCTCTTCCAGGTGATCGGTTGCGCAGTGCGGAACTGTGTAGCGTCAATGCCGGGGGCTATGCTTTGCGTCCACCGGTCAACCCTCATTTGCGGGACATTGACCGAATACACGTCTCCCGGACTTTGTGCGCTGTTCAGGTTGACGGCCAGGTCGCGCGAGTTTTCGTGCCACGTTGCGCCGCGCACCGTTCCCAGCGGCAGTCCTGGCCGCGGCAGCTCCCGGCGGGTTTCGGCGTCGTAGAGACGCAGCACGCCGACGCCGGCTTCGTTGCTCAAGACCGCGAGCGTCCGGCCGTCGGGGGAAAGTGTCACCTGTTCCACATCCCAATTGCCGGCACTTCCGAAATACTCGAGCTTGCCGGTGGCGAATTCGAGATACGCGAGCTTGCGAAATTCGCCGTCGCGATCGGTGGTAAGGAAGAGACCCTTACCGTCGCGGGCAAAATTGAGATCCGCGGACGCAATGCTCTTGTCGGCCGTGGCACCTTCGGCGGGTAGCACGCGCGTGCGCGCGCCGGTCGCCACGTCCATGATCCAGACGTAGGATTCGTTGACCGATTTGAACTCGACCATCGCCAGGCGCTTGTCGTCGAACGAAAACGAGAAGTCTCCCCACCCCGTGCCAGGCAATGTGGCGAGCTTGCGCGATCGAGCCAAGTCCAGCGGATCGACGAGGCTTAAGTCCACCGTTGGATTCTCGCGCCTGCCGCCTTGGTCGAGCTCTGTCGACTCGATCAAGATGAATTCGTGCGCGCGGGTTACGCCGACGGGATCATTGCGGCGCGCCGGGTCGGTCAGAAGCAGCGGCTCCTTCGCGCCGGGATCGAGCCGGTAGACCTGCCGCTGTTCATTGCCGCCGGCATCTCGCGAGAACACGAGTACGTCCGGCTTCCTCAAGAGAAATGCACCGAAACGCACCGGTTCGGCAAAATCGGTGAGTTGGATGAGCGCCGCGCCGGGTGCCATGACGCGATGCAGCTGCGTGGTATTGCCGGCGCGCGTGGCGACGACGAGCTCCCGCCGCGTCGGGTGCCACGACACCGCGGCGTTGGGCTTGAACTCGGTGTAAGGCGCAACTTTGCTGGCGAGCGCTACGGAGATTGGCGGAATCCCGACGATCTTGAGGTTCGCATTCGGCACGACAACGTCGGTTGCCACTGCCGACGTGGCAAGCATCAGGAGGGCGAACAACGAAGCGCGGCGCAGTTTCATCGGAAAGAGCGAGGTAGGGGTTAATGCAAACGGGAGAGCGAAGCTACCGTGTGTGGGAGATGGAGCACATGAGACAGCACGTATGTCCCGATGATTCCGCCTGACTGATAAAATCGCCAAATTATGGTTTTACGGCGCCGCGCCTTAAGGCCATGCGCTCACAGCTTGCCGTTAGTCCATGCGCCCCGTTGCCATTTTCCGTTTCTCGCCGTCCGAAGGGCCGGCGCATTTCAGCGAATGGCTCGATCGCGTGGGCATCCCCTGGCAGCTCATCGCCATTGACGAGGGTGCCGCGATTCCCGCCGACCCTAACGCCTTTGCCGGCATCGGCATGATGGGAGGACCGATGAATGTCAACGATCCGCTGCCGTGGGTGGCTCCGCTTGGAGGCTTGATTCGCGACGCGATCGGCGACTCGGTTCCGGTGCTCGGACGTTACCTCGGCGGTCAACTGATGGCCCAGGCGTCAGATGCACGAGCAAGCAAAGCATTGATTCCCGAAGTCGGCTGGCTCCATGTCGATGTATGCGATCAGTGCGCGCGCGACGAATGGTTTGGCGGCCTGCCGCGCTTTGCCGCGTTCCAGTGGCACTACGATGCCTTCGAGTTGCCGCCGATGGCGACCCGCGTGCTCACCAACGGCTTCAACGTGAATCAGGCGTATGTGATCGACGACCGGCACGTGGGTTTTCAATGTCATATCGAAATGACGCGCGACT
>JBPCLS010000127.1:0-4125 GCA_051003055.1 Casimicrobiaceae bacterium | reverse complement strand
AACTGCGCAACTTCCGGCAACTGCATTCGAAAACGCCAGGGCATCCTGAAGTGGGGGTAACTCCCGGCGTGGAAACGACCAGCGGTCCGCTCGGACAAGGTCTCGCCAACGCCATCGGCATGGCGCTCGCGGAGCGTCTGCTCGCGGCCGAATTCAACCGGCCCGGCCACGCCATCGTCGATCATCACACGTACGTGTTCGCGGGCGATGGCTGTCTGATGGAGGGTATCTCGCATGAGGCGTGCTCGCTCGCGGGCACGCTGCGCCTCGGTAAATTGATCGCGTTCTACGACGATAACGGCATTTCGATCGACGGCCGCGTCGAGGGCTGGTTCACCGACGACACGCCCAAGCGCTTCGCGGCCTACGGGTGGCATGTGGTTCCCGCCGTCGACGGTCACGACATCGAGGCTGTCGATGCCGCGATCGACGCAGCGCAAGCGATGGCCGATCGACCCTCGCTCATCTGTTGCAGGACAATTATCGGCAAGGGCGCACCGACCAAAGCAGGCAGCGATGCCGTGCATGGCGCCGCGCTGGGCGCAAGTGAAATTGCCGGCACGCGCGCGGCGCTGGGTTGGGAGCACGAACCCTTCGTCATTCCCGCAGAAATCTACGATGGCTGGAACGCGCGCGAGTGCGGCGCTTTATTGGAAGCCGATTGGAATGCGAAATTCGCGTCGTATCGAGCAGCTCATCCGGAGCTCGCCCTCGAGTTCAAACGCCGGATGCAGGGGTCGCTACCCGCCTCGTTTTCGGCAAAAGTCAGCGAGTTCGTTGCGGCGCAGGTTTTGAGCGCCGAATCGGTCGCAACGCGCAAGGCGTCGCAACAGGCGATCGAGGCTTACGCTGCCTTATTGCCGGAAATGATCGGCGGTTCTGCCGACCTGACCGGCTCGGTCTTCACCAACTGGACCGGCAGCAAGGTCGTCTCCGGCGAACAAGCGGGTAACTACGTGAACTATGGTGTGCGCGAGTTCGCGATGAGCGCGATCGCCAACGGCCTCGCTTTGCACGGTGGGTTCATTCCCTACGTTGGCACGTTCCTCACGTTTTCGGACTACGCGCGCAATGCGCTGCGCATGGCGGCGATCATGAAGCTGCGCGTGATCTTCGTCTACACCCACGACTCGATCGGCTTGGGCGAAGACGGTCCGACGCACCAGGCGGTCGAACATACGGCAAGCTTGCGCCTCGTTCCCGGCATGACGGTCTGGCGGCCCTCCGACACGGTCGAAACCGCGATTGCCTGGGCCGCGGCGCTCGAGCGCAACGACGGCCCGACCTGCCTCATGCTGACCCGGCAAAACGTGCCGTTCATCAAGCGCGACGCGGACGTCATCCAAGCGATCAGCCGCGGCGGCTACGTCCTCGCCGATTTCGACACGACGCAGGCCGGTACGCACGCGGTCGTCATAGCGACCGGCTCGGAGGTCGGGCTTGCACTGGCGACGCGCGAGCAGCTGGCCAAAGAGGGAATCAGCGTGCGTGTCGTGTCGATGCCGTGCACGAGCGTCTTTGACCAACAGGATGCGGCGTATCGCGCCTCGGTGGTGCCGCGCGGCGTTCCGCGGGTCGCGGTGGAAGCCGGCGCGACCGACGGCTGGTGCAAATACGTCGGCACTTGCGATGATCCCACTGGCCGGGTCGTCGGCATCGATACCTTCGGCGAATCGGCGCCGGCGAGCGTGTTGTTCCGGCACTTCGGGTTCACCGTGGAGAACGTAGCGACGGCGGTGAAGCGCGTCGTCTTTCCCCCGTTGGAATGAGCGAGGACTCATCCGACGTAATAGCCTCCGCTACATTGAATTCATAGAAGCGAATCTGGAGAAAAGATGACCATCAAAGTCGCCATCAACGGTTACGGCCGCATCGGCCGCAACATTTTGCGCGCGCATTACGAAGACGGCAAGAAGCACGATCTCTCGATCGTCGCGATCAACGACCTCGGCAACGCCGAGACCAATGCGCACCTGACCCGCTATGACACGGCGCATGGGAAATTTCCCGGCAGCGTCGATGTCGATGGCGACGCGATGGTTGTGAACGGCGACCGGATCAAGGTTCTTGCCGTACGCGATCCGGCGCAGCTACCGTGGAGCTCGCTGGGAGTGGACGTGGTCCTCGAATGCACCGGTCTCTTCACCAGCAAGGAGAAGGCGTCCGCGCACCTCAAAGGCGGTGCTAAAAAAGTCATCATCTCAGCACCTGGCGGCAAAGATGTCGACGCGACCATCGTGTATGGCGTCAACCATCAAACGCTCACGGCAGCGCATACGGTCATCTCCAACGCGTCGTGTACGACGAATTGCCTGGTGCCTACCGTTGCGCCGTTGCATGCGAAGATTGGTGTTGTCAACGGTCTTATGACGACCGTGCATTCGTACACCAACGACCAGGTGCTCACCGACGTCTATCACGAGGATCTGCGCCGCGCGCGCTCGGCGACGATGAGCATGATTCCCACCAAGACCGGCGCCGCCACTGCCGTCGGCCTGGTCCTGCCGGAGCTGAACGGCAAGCTGGACGGTTACGCGATCCGCGTCCCGACGATCAACGTTTCACTGGTGGATCTATCGTTCGTCGCGGCGCGCGATACGACCGTCGACGAGGTCAACGCCGTCATGAAGGCCGCGTCGGAAACTGGGCCGCTCGTGGGCATTCTCAACTACAGCACCGCACCGCTCGTGTCGGTCGACTTCAACCACGACCCCGCATCGTCGACGTTTGATGCGACGTTGACCAAGGTCTCCGGACGTTTGGTGAAAGTCTCGGCGTGGTACGACAACGAGTGGGGATTTTCCAATCGGATGCTGGACGTTACCGTTGCGCTAATGGCGGCGAAATAGCGCGTGCTTTGACGACGTTACCGTAGAGCAAATCGCGCAGTTCGCAAGAGGCACAAGCCGTGAAACATTTAGCCGACGTGGACGTGCGCGGCAAGCGCGTGTTCATTCGCGCCGATCTGAACGTTCCGCAGGCCGAGAACGGCGATATCACCGACGACACGCGCATCCGCGCGTCGCTTCCGGCCATCAACGACGCCTTGCGGCGCGGCGCAGCCGTCATGGTGACGTCACACCTGGGACGGCCGACCGAAGGCGACTGGAAGCCGGAAGACTCGCTCGCACCGATTGGGGAGCGGTTATCCGAACTCCTCGCAACCCGCGTCCCACTCATTCGCGACTGGGTCGGCGGCGGGGAGTGGCACGACAAACTCGAGCCCGGCCAGGTCGTGCTGCTCGAGAACTGCCGCATCAACCGTGGCGAAAAAGCCAACAACGACGAACTCGCGCGAGAAATGGCGCAGCTCTGCGACGTTTATGTCAACGACGCTTTCGGCGCCGCGCATCGCGCGGAAGCGACGACGCACGGGCTCGCAAAATTCGCAGCCGTCGCATGTGCGGGGCCACTGCTCGCGGCAGAGCTCGCAGCGCTCGGGCAAGCTCTAGCGCAACCGAAGCGCCCACTGGTCGCGATTGTCGGCGGCGCAAAAGTATCGACGAAGCTCAACATCCTGCGCACGCTCGCCGCGAAAGTCGACACGCTGATCGTCGGCGGCGGCATCGCCAACACGTTCATCCTCGCGGCCGGCGGGCGCATCGGCAAGTCACTCGCCGAACCGGGCTTCGTGGCCGAAGCGCAGCGGATTCTCGCTGAATTTCCGGGCAAGGTGCCGATCCCCATCGATGCAGTCGTGGCGAAGGAATTGTCCGCGACCGCAAAACCCGAGTTGAAGGCGATCGAGAACATCGCTGCTGACGACATGATTCTCGATCTCGGGCCGACGTCGGTCGCCGCACTGAAAACGATCATTGCCACCGCCGGAACCATCGTCTGGAACGGGCCGATCGGCGTATTCGAATTCGCTGCATTCGCGGAAGGCACGAAGGCTGTCGCGGAAGCGATCGCGCGCTCATCGGCGTATTCACTGGCCGGCGGCGGCGACACGCTCGCCGCGATCGCCAAATTCGGCGTCATCGACGACTTGAGCTACATCTCGACCGGCGGCGGCGCGTTTCTCGAATTTCTCGAAGCCAAGACGCTGCCGGCGGTGGAGATCCTGCAGACGCGGTCTAGTCTTGCACCGCCGGCGATGTAGGTTCGCCGTCGTTGTATTCTTGC
>JBPCLS010000126.1:0-3806 GCA_051003055.1 Casimicrobiaceae bacterium | reverse complement strand
CCCGGCTACGCTCTACCCGCGCGGATGAGTAGCGCGGCGTTGGTCCCCGCAAAGCCGCGGCAGAGGATAAGAGCAACGTCACTGCGCGGCGTTTGATGCGCGGCGGAAATGGGCATATCCGCGCAGGCCGGATCGAGCTCGCGCAGCGTCGCGACACCGGGCACAACGTTCCGGCGCAGCGCCGCCAGCGCGAGCACGGTTTCCATGATCCCCGCCGCCGCGATCAGGTGGCCGAACGCCCACTTGAATGCGGTCACAGGCGGCGGCTGCGCACCGAAGACCGCACGGATTGCCGCGGCCTCCGACGCATCGGACGCGCGGGTGCCGTTACCGTGTGCGACGATCATGCCAACATCGCGCGCGTCGATTTGCGCATCGGCCAGCGCTTCGGCGATTGCGCGCGCGGGCCCGTCGCCATCGTCGCGAATCGCGACCAGCCCCTGTGCTTCGGTCGCGTAGCCGCCGCCCAGCACCTCGCCCAACACGCTTGCACCACGGCCCGAGGCAGCTGCTTGCTTCTCCACGAACAGCGCACCCGCTCCGTCGCCGAACAAGCTGCCATCGCGTCTTGCGTCGAACGGGCGCAACTCATCAGCGGCGAGCAAACCGAACCGGTGATAGAAGAGTACCAATTGCGGCTCGACCGGCGCATCGTGGCCCACCGCTACCGCGCGCTCACCCTCCCCCTGGCGCAGACCTTCGTTCGCCTCGATCAGCGCAAGCGTACCGCTGACGCTATGGTTGGTGATGCAGGCGTTCGCGCCTTTCAACCCGTAGCGGATACCGATATGGCCGAGCACGTTATTGGGTAGCGTGCGCAACAGCCACATTGGATTCACCGTGTTGGCCAGCTCGCGGCCGAACGCGGGCAACTCACCGTTCGCCTCGGTGAGCAGTGGAAAATAATCGTAGTGGCTCTCGTAGGTGCCGCCACCGGCACCGACATACACGCCCGTGCGGTCGCTGAAGCGACGCGCGCCCTCTTCATCCAGCGTATCGCGGTGGCCGATGATGCCCGCGGCGGCGATTGCGCGTCCCGCGGCGTACAAGCCGAAGAGATCGGTCCGCCGGATGAGCTTGTGCAGCTTGCGGTCTTCGACGAGCTCGCGCGCGGTCAAGCGCACTTCGCCCGCGTTGCGGATCGGCCATTCGCTCGCATCCCATTGCTTGATCGGCGCGATGGCCGAGCGCCCGGCGAGCACCGCATCGAGGATGCGCTCGGGCTCAGCCCCCGCCGCGCAGACCGCGCCGGTTCCCGTGATGACGATCTTCTCGTTTCGCACGATGGTTTCGCGATGTCAGCCGGGCGCCAAGCCGCCGTCCACGGCGTCGGGATGACGCAACACGACGCAACTGTTGGAGCCGCCAAAGCCAAACGAGTTAGACAGCGCGACCCGGACGCGCGCGCGCCGGGGCTCGCCGCGGACGATGTTGAGCGTGATTTCCGGATCGAGCTCCCGCAGATTCGCATTCACCGGCATCACGTCATGCTGGATGGCGAGTGCGCAGACGGCGACCTCGACCGCACCCGCTGCCGCGATCAGATGCCCCATCGAGCTCTTGGTCGAGCTGACGCTGACGCGCTCGGTGTCATCACCGAACACGGTGCGAATCGCGGCGCTTTCGCTGCGGTCGTTCATCCATGTCGACGTGCCGTGCGCATTCAGATAATCGACGTCGCCAGGGGCGGCTCCGGCGTCCGCCAACGCCTGCCGCATTGCCTGGATCGGTCCATCGCCGTCGGGCGGCGAATCCGTGATCCGGTAGCTCGACAACGAATTGCCGTCGCCGGCAAGTTCCGCATAAATGTGCGCGCCACGCCGCCGCGCCGACTCCCATTCCTCGAGTACGACGAAGCCGGCGCCCTCGCCCAACAAAAACCCGTTGCGCGTCACGTCGAACGGCCGGCTTGCCTGTTGCGGTGCGTGGTTATCAGATGACAGCGCCGACAACAGACAAAACCCGGCAACGCCGACGGGACTAATCATCGAATCGAAACCTCCGGCGAGCGCATAGTCAACGGCACCGCGGCGAAAGAGCTTGAGCGCGGTCCCGACTGCCTGGCCTCCCGACGCACACGCGGTGTGGACCGACGTTGCATAGCCCTCGATCCCGAACCGTTGCGTCAGCAGCGAGATCCCCGCCGTCGCCTGGCTGCGGCATAACACCAACGGATCGTTGGCCGCGTCGTCGCTGAGCATGCGTAGTGCATCGAGCTCGCCGGTCTGCGCCGCATGCCGATGCGTGGTGGCGAGATCCGCGAAGTCGTAGGTCATCATGCCGGCGCCAACCGCGCAGCCCCAACGGGTCGCGGTCGCCGGCGTCGGCGCAATCCCCGCATCGGCCAGCGCCTGCTCGGCCGCGGCGAGTGCGAAGCGGTGCGATCGGTTGGTCAGCTTGACAAGCTTGCGGTCGGGCAGACCGCCGTCGGCCGGAAAGCCCTTCACTTCCGCGGCAATGCGCACGGGAAATCCGCTGGCGTCGAAGACCGTGATCGGCGCCCCTCCGCTGCTGCCGGTGAGCAGTGCATCCCACGTGGTGGCGACGTCGTTGCCAACGGGAGTGACGAGCCCGAGCCCGGTAATCGCGACACGCCGTCTGGTTCGATTCATTGGTTTTGGCGCCGGCCGATTTCGACCTGCGCCGTTGCGACTTGCCGCTCGCCGGTCCGCGCCGAGAGCGCGATCTTTGCGGTCTCGCCGATCGGAGCGGCCATGTCCGCGCCCAGCTCCAGGCGCTGGCCGGGTTCTATGAAAGCGCGCATCTTGACGTTGGTCATGCGCACCGGAGCGATCGACTCGCCCGCGTGCCATTCGGTTGCGCCTCCTGCGAGCCGCAGCGCAAGTTCGATCTGACGCTCGAGTAAAAGTGTCGCCGGATACACGGGCCGGCGCGGGAAATGGTCGGCGAAAAAAGGCGCGGCGGCCGGAACGAGAAGAGTTGCGCGTACCGACTGGCCTGGCAGTTCGGTCGTCACCATCAGATTGGGGGTCATCACCCCCTGAAAGCGTCCCGGCTCGGCGCCTGCGCCGCATAGCAATGCGAAGCGATCGCGCAAGACCGCCGGTGACTCGAATTGTTCGATGTCGAGCATCGGACCCAGGCAATCATGCAACTCGATCACCGTCGCCCCGTCCACGCGCGCATGCCCGGAATACGCGACGGCCGCGTCATCGCAACTATCGAGGGCGACTGCAAGTTCAAGCGCACTCCCGGGCATCACGTCACGCACGAATCGCGTCTCGAGCGCCAGCGCCGCGACCGGACGAGCGCGAAATCCGACGTGTGCCATCGCCACCCAGGCGGCGAGTTGTCCGACCGCCTCGGCGACAAGGCACGAGGGAAACGCCGTGATTGTCGCGGGAACTTTGAAGCCGCCATACGCCCGCTGGCCCGGTTCGTACTCGGTAATGCGATCGACGAACGAAAACGCCGCGAAGTGGCCGCTCATGCAAGTTGTTAGTGTTCGGAGTCGTTAGTTCTTGCGCAATGCGCCGATGCCGTGAACACTAGGCCGCCTTCGTCTCGCGCTGCGCCATGATGACGAGTTTGCAAAACGTTTCGGGGGTGAAGAGCCGCGCAATGTCGGCAACCTTCATCGGCTCGCGAAAGCGCTCCGCCGGAACCTCCGACAAATACGCCTTCAACTGCGCGAGGCCCACCGGCGGCAACACCCCTTTCTGCTCGAATTCAGCCTCAGATAGGTCGCCGCGGGCGTTGTCGATGATCTTGCCGCGCGGGATCTTGATCTTGAACGCCCGCTCGAGCCGGAACACCATGTCGAGGAAGTCGATCGATTCCGCGTC
>JBPCLS010000125.1:0-8888 GCA_051003055.1 Casimicrobiaceae bacterium | reverse complement strand
GGAAGCCGTTGCTCGAGCGCCAGCCTAGCAACTTTGTCGCGTATGCCGTACATGAATGGCTGACCAAGAATCAGCAGCGCATCGGTCTTCTCGCGCGCAATCGTCGCGAAGGCGCCGTCGATGTCTTCGGGCACGCGCACCTCGACCGGGATCAGCGTCACGCCCAGGCTGCGCGCTACGCGCTCGACCTCGGCTCGAAGGATCGTGTGCAACGGGAAAGCCGAATTGACCATCATCGCGATACGAGTCGCCTTCGAAACAGTCTCCTTCAGTAGCTCCAGCTGCTTACCCTGTACCCCCGGTCCGAGGCCGCCGAGCCCGGTGATGTTGCCGCCAGGGCGCGCAAGACTCGCGACGAATCCCGACCCGACGGGATCGCCGACGGACCAGAACACGATAGGAATTGTCGCGGTGGCGTTCTTGGCGGCCGTCGTCGGCGGCGTCCCAGCGGTGACGATGAGATCGACTTTGCGCTGCACAAACTCGGCCGCAAGAGCGGGGAAGCGCTCGTTGTGCCCCTCCGACACCAGGTTCTCGACGGTGAAGTTCTGGCCCTCGATCCAGCCCAGCTCGCGCATCGCCGCGATGAACACTTCCCACAGATGAGGAGTCTTGATAACCGACGTCGAACTGAGCCAACCGATGCGAAATACTTTTCCCGGCTGTTGCGCAGGGGCCTCAAGCGGCGCGCCGAGCCACCACCCGCCGGCGAGCGCACTGATGAAGGTTCGCCGATCCATCATTGAGTCTCCTCGTGGTCGATGCGGGTAGTCGGTTCGTATGAAAAATCACCGGCCATTAGGTTGCAACGCCCGCAATGCGCAGCTGCGGTGGTTCCGAGTGCGTCACAGGTTGCCAGTCGGCGAGCGTCATGCCTTCCCGCTCCGCGAACTGTTCCACCGCGTTGATTGCGACGTCGTGCGCAGGTGATCCGACCGGCGCCAGCTCGACAATGCGCTGCAACGCCGCCAGGAGTTCCGGTCCCGCGGCGAGGAGCGGCCCCGATCGGATCGGCACGCTCGAGGCTATCGGCTCGCCGTTCGCATCAGCGATAACGTGGACTAGGCCGTACCGCCGAACGTAGAACCGCCACGGCCCCGGATTGGGGCGCTTCATGCGATCGTGCGGGGCGTTCATGCGTATAAGATAGATCTCCGTGTTTCGTTAGGCGTTACCGCGACGATGCAAGACACGCCCGCTTCGCTCGAGAATAGTTCGACAGATTACATCGTGGCCTTGTTGAAAGGCACGGCGGGCGTAATACCGCACGTTGGATCGATGGTTGCTGAGGTTATCGGTGCATTGATTCCAAATCAGCGGACCGACCGAATTGTAGATTTCATCAGAAAACTCTCGCAAAACCTCGCTGATGCCCAGGCACAGATCCTTCGTTCAAGATTATCCAACCCCGAAGCACTAGGGCTATTTGAGGAATGTCTCATGCAAGCAGCGCGGGCTTACACCGAAGATCGCCGAAAACACTTGGCCGCCTTCGTTAAAGAGGGGTTAGCCGCTGATTCGTTCGATCGGCATAGGGTGGCCCGACTTCTCAATTTGCTAACGCAGGTTTCGGACCTAGAGCTAGTAATGCTTCAGAAGTATTGCGGGGAGGAAGAGGAGGCAAAGCTTGATAACAATATGCGAGACCTTATCGTTGGTCCGATTATAGCAATCGGCACTCCTGACGACGTGCGCAGCGAAGAAGCAATAGCTGAAAGTCGTAAACTTCATCTCGTGTCTCTTGGGCTGCTGAGAGCAAAGTATCCACATTTGCGCAAAGGCGATATACCGAAGTTCGACCCATCAACAGGTGGATTCCAAAACTCCGGTTACCAAACAACCCGACTGGGCCGAATGCTCCTTGTGTATGCAGGTATGCGAGATGAGATAGGGTATTGACTATCTAGCCCGGCAACCAGACGCGCGTCCGGCGCTAACTACGTCAGCGCTCACAACACGGGGCGTCGACGCCTGAAGCGAGCTGGCATACCCCTCCGACTACCCGCTCGCTCATACCGCGAAAGCCTTGCCATCGATCACGAATTCGATCAGTTTTAGCGGGCTCCCTTGATTTTTCGCGAAGCACAAGAGCTGAACCGTCGCCTGATGTGCCATAACTAGACATGCGGCTCTGCCATACTCCATGCCTCCTATTTTGCGGATTTTTCCCCATTCGAAACTTCCCTCGATGCGGATACCGTGGAAGCCCTCTTGCGAAAGGCGTTCGACCTCGAGTCGACTACCGTCCTGCAAAATCGCAAGTAGCCCGGGTTGAACCTCGCTTGGAAGTTGCAAGCGCCACGCCGCCACAACATCAGCGACGCGCTGCAGCAGCGCCCCGGCGCTTTCGTTGGGATCCTCGGATGTAGCAATGGGGGGCAGGTCCGGAGTCTCCACGCCCTCCTGCTCCGATAGCGGAGGAGTCGAGTAGTCCGGAGACTCGATGCGCTGCTCGGGGATCGGGGACGGCGGAAAGTCGTATCTCGCCTTCGCCGCTCCGGCGTTTTCCAAATTCACTAAGCTACTCATCTAGGCTCCTGAAAGTGTGTCAAGAAAATGCAGTTAATACCCTGAAGACGCGACAACGTTGACGCGCTGCCGCGTGGCAAACGGGCGCACTGAGGCGCGAACTCGTCCCAAGAATTCGCGCTCGCTTTCATCGGCGTCGCGGGTGAAGTCGCCGACGTATGGATCCTCCGGCCATGGCACCTGCAGCGAGGCGCGGGCGCGATCGACTTCCTGGCCGTCGTCAGAAATCGGCGTCGAGTCGGGCGACACCGAAATGCGGAGTACTCGAATGACGATAATGTTCGCGTCCGGATCCATGGGCAGCAACGCCTCGGCCAAGCGGCATAGGCGCGCGATGCGTGAAGCGTTTTTCATCGAGCGGAGCGCTTTAGGCGCCGCATAACCGCGAACTCGCCCGCGTGACCATCACGCACGACACGAGGCCGATCCTTTTCTTCGCCGTCGTCGCCAGCCACGTGAACAAAGGGTTTTTTATACTGAACCCACACGACAATGTCGTCGTCGTCTTCAGCCGCGTGCAACGCTTCCGCCGTTCGGTTGAGTCGCGCCAGGCGCGCGGCGTTCTTCATTCGCGCCCCTGCGTCGCAAAACGGGCTTCCAGTTCGGCCATGCGCGGTTCGATCTCGCCGGTCGTGATTAGCCCCGCAATCTGCACGAGCATGAAGGTCAGCTTTGACCCTTTCGCCGGATCCATCAAACCGCCTTTGCTTGCCCAATAGACGGCGACCAGCTCGCGACGAACTGCCCGCAAAGAAGTTAGCGGCGGGCGCCGGCGGTCGGTCGGGGGGTGGACCGCTCCTTTTGGCGTCCGCTCAACGGCTTGTGTTGTTTTCACGTTTGCAAATCGCGGGCGGTTTCGGTCGGTTCAGCCGCGGTTCGGAAACAGCAGCGTCCTTTTCCAGTCGGCATACCCTTCGCCCCAGTAAAGCTGCGCCTCCTCGCGCCGATAACGCTCGATCAGCTGCTTCGTAGCGGCAATCTCGCGGTCCTGCGCGGCACGCATCGCAGCATCTATTCCGTCGTCACACCACAATGCAGGTTTCATCGGTTGACCTCCGGCTTCCGCGCGGCGCGTGCAATGACGTCGGTCGCCATGCGCAAAGCTACCCGCTCGTTGTGCGCTGCAAGTTGGTCGTCGACCCAGCCCAGGAACCGCTCGAGCTGGCGTATTTCGGCGGCGCTAGGTCGCTCCTGGAGGGCTTCCGGAGCACAGAAGGGTGTGCGGAGGTACTCGGGCATCACGCCACCGTCTCCACCGCGTCTGTGGCCCGCTGAGAGGCCTCCGCATCAAGCACGCGCACGATGCGCGCGAGACGCTGACCTTCGGTGCATTGCCGTTTCGTTTCCTTCCACGCGAAGGTGGCGATCATCGCGGCGAGCTCGAGGAACGAGTCACCTAAGCGCAAGCGCTCTAGCGTCAACTCGATCTCACGTTCGCGGTCATCCAAGTCAGACATCGCTTCCTGCCACGAACCGCACGGCTTGAGCGTTCGTCACCGTGACGCCTAGCTGCGCTTGCGCCGCGATGTGCCGCCTGGCCTCATCAGTGATTTTCTCCGCCGTTTTGCGTGTGCCTTTCAATCGCACCCAACCCGCGGCGGGCGTTTTCTGACCGATTCCGGTAGCAGCCATGCATGCGGCCAAATCAGAGACGTGCACGAGTGCGGAATAGCCGTAAGCGATGTGTCCATTGGTTATCGTGCGCAGTCGTCCCTCGTGCGCGTACTGCAACAGCTGGTCGGCACAAGGGCCGCCGCGCGAGCCGTCGTCCCGCTGCTCAGGATCGCCCATGAGCCTCCCCAGATTCTCAATAGAAAGGATGTCGGATTGCCCTGCAGCTATCAGCGCGTTCATGTGTCGTTCCCTTTCGAAGTAAGCAGAATCACTCGTCGCCCTCCGTTGCCGGCAGTGGCTCTACCGTCGCGTCCGGGTAGCGGGCGGTCATGTAGCGGCGATCCTGTCCCAGTAGGACACGGACTTCCAGGCAACGGCCGCCCGAGTAACGCACCCCCCAGCGAAAGTGCGTCGCCACCGCAAGTTCGGCCAGGATCGCCGGCCTAGAGGCACGGATGGCTTGGCGTAGTTCGTCGGTGAGCTCGCCGAAAGCGCGCAACTTGGTGCCGTCGTCGTACGGCACGAGCTCGATGCCAGCGGCGCGGAAACGGTCGAGGAGGGCGGGCATCTCAGATTTCCTCTCCGGCCGACTTTGCCGGTCCGCCGTTGACCTTTGGGGCGTCCAGGTTCTCCCGAAGAACGCCAACATTGCCGAAGGTTGCCAACAAATTTTGTTGGCTTTCTTGGGAATTCTTGGCGTTCTTCGGCGGAAGTTCCCAAACCCAACCACCTCTCAGACCTTGCTTCCTTGCATCAATTTTTAGTGCCGCTTGCGCCCGTTGAATGGTCCGCCAGGAGAACCCGGCGCCGTCGGCATCCGCCTTTACCTGACGGGACGCGACGGGTCCGTCCTTCAACAGTGCGGATAGGAAAGTCTTGGCCTCATCCAATTCCGACCGCGCTTCCTCGTTCGGGTCCTGTTCGGCCTGTGCCAGTAATTCCCGCGCTGTGCCATCGATCGCGGCTCCCCACAACACGCGCGATGCCGAGACCCCAGGGAAGCCATCGAGGGGCCGATGATCCAGGTCGTAACCGAAACCGCCGGTGTCGGGCGAAACGTTGGACTTCGCCCGCGCCAGCATCCGCGCCGATCCCGATTCGGGTCGATCGACCGGCAGTTTGGCGGCGACCAGGACGACGCGCGCCAGCGCACCAAAAGCGAGGGAACCCGTTACGCGTTCGATCGGCTCGCGTCCGCTCGTGCTTTTTGAAAAGTGGGAAATTCCCAAGACCCCGCAATCGAGACGCGAGGCGAGGTCAACGAGCGGCTGCAACGATCGTCGCGTCTCGGCGTTTTTGTGCGAGTCCCGAGCGACTGCCGAAACTACGGGATCAACAATCAATAGCCGTGCGCCGCCATTGCGCACGGCCGCATGGACCAGCGCAGGTACGTCGTGCGCCGGATCGAAGGGGCGCGTATTCATACCGTCACGCACCGCACTGACGAAATGTACGCGCGCCAGGTCCGCGCCCATTGCCAACAGGCGCGGGACCAACGTGTCCGCTACGTCGTCTTCGCCGGACCAAATGAGGACATTGCCGCGTTTGGCTCGAGATCCGTCTGGCCAACGTCCGCCGGCAGTTAGGGTCGCCGCGACAGCGAGCGCTAGCGTGGTTTTCCCGGTTCCTGGTTGCCCGGCCAGGACATGAAACTTGCCGGCGGCGAGCCAACCGTCCCAAAGCCAGGAAATAGGCTCGGGCGTGATCGTGTCGCCGCGGATTAATGAAACCTCTCGGCCGTCCAGGTCGTCCGCTCCCGCGTCCCGCGTCCCGCGTCGCGGGTTGACCATCCCCTTTGTCCGGTGCGCGTGCGTTCGCTAGGGCGCGTTTTACGGCGGCGGCATCGCGTTCAGCCCATACGTTCCAGAAATCGCATTTCCGGCCATCCAGTTCCGGTACGGCGACGCGCCCACCAACGGCAGCAGCGGCCTTATGCGCCGCCTCGATGCCGGCGTTCGGTGTACCGTCGTCGCGTATATCGTTGTCGGCAAGAATGATGATGTCAGCGTTGGGTGCGAGCTCGCGCACTATCTCCGCGACGGGGGCCAGGTTCCCGCCATACATTGCCGCAACCGCGGGCCACCCGGTTGCCGCTGCACACACGGCAACCGTCGCCACACCTTCGCCGATCAACACACAGGACGCGCCGCGAATCTTCCCGAACGGATAGAACCCGCCGCGCGCCTTGCCGCCGGCCAAGAAATCCTTGTCCCAGTTCGCGTTCGCGTTGATCGCTCCGACCGTCTGCACTCCGCCTTGTGCGTCGAATAGCGGGATCAGCAACGCATCGGACCATCCGCGCTGCGTCCATGCGCCGCGTCTAATGTGCGCCCCGAAGCTCACCCGCTTTAATGCAGCGTAGGGGTGCTCGGTTGCGTCGCCGGTCGCCGCCTGCAGAATCGCCGCCGCACGCTCGCGCGCTTCAGAGAGCTGTTGCTGTACTTCGGGTTCTCGTTGCTCACGCATGGCGACGACGCGCTGGCGATGTGCCTCCACTTCTACGAACGCCAACGGCCGGCCTAGATCGGCGCGCCACGTATGGCAACCAGTTCCGGCTTGGTGGTTTTCGAAAGCGCCCGCTGGAATTCCGTCGTCGAAAAACAGGTAGGACGCGTCCCCTTTGCCGTTCGCGCTGTCAACATCCGCGCGAGACCACTTGCCGACTTTAAGCGTGTCCGGAGGCCGGATCCCATGCCTACGGAGTTCGTCGCGAAATTGCGCCTCGGCGTTCGCGATCATGATGACCACCACTCGGGGCGGCGGTCGAAGGCCGATTGCGTTTCCCGGAGGCCGCGGGCGCCGATAGAGTACAGCCAGACGGCCAGCGCCTTAGCGCCTTGGGCAGCGCAAGGCCCGTGGTAAAGTTGCTTCGCTGTCCTGTCGTAGTCCTGCTTCACCGACCCCTCGCCGCTCGAACGGCGGGGGTCGGCCTCCAACGTGCTGCTCCTCACAATTCCACCTCCCTTTGTTGGTGGCCGGCGTGCCTCTTAAGGGCCGAGCGCATGACCCGGAGAGATCCACGCGCGC
Organism: Casimicrobiaceae bacterium; assembly: GCA_051003055.1. GTDB lineage: Bacteria > Pseudomonadota > Gammaproteobacteria > Burkholderiales > Casimicrobiaceae > VBCG01. Next base: position 1,718 of record JBPCLS010000125.1, on the reverse strand, counting down.
CGCTCGGCCGAGACTGATTCAACTTTTTCCGACCGCCGCCGCGACCGCATCGCGCAACGCCGCTGCCGCCGGGGTGAGCGATTTTGCTGCGCGTTGTTTCGCCCAGAATTCATCCCTCCCGCGATGGCAGCGGCGCATATCCGGTTTGGCGCAAGTTGAGGCTTTCGCCAGCACAAATCGATCGACCTGGGCGGCGTCCCATACCCGGCATTTCGGGGAAATCATGAAGCCGGGGCCGAACTGGCCGGCCGCTATCAATCGGAATAGCGTCGCCCGACCGAACGGTAGCCGTTTGAGAACGTCGCCGAGACGTAGAAGAACCGGCGGCGCGTGCTCGGTTGCATCCGCCAGGCGGAGACTGTTCATGATGTTCGCCTTTCCGCAGAAATAAGGTTTAGATCCGCTCCCACTCTAGGGGTGAGAACGATCGCCCGTAACCCTGTATCTGTTCCGACACGATCAGCGACGAATTCAGACGGACTGGAAATTATTAGGCAATCCGGATCGCGTAAAGGAACTTAACTGCGCGCACCTTTTGTCCGCCCACGCCGGACGATCCTGCTGATGTTCTCTTTGGTCAGCTTGCGATAGCGGCGCAGCACTTCGAACATGCCATTCCTGAGTGCGACCTTTGTCTCGCCGGTCAATTCGTCTCGCTCTTGCCGCTCCCTCTCATGGTCACGCCAGGCGATCGCTACCATCACTAAAAAAATGGCGTCGTCAGTCATCTTTGGCCCGGGGTTCGACCTCTCGCTGCGGTAGACCGCGTAGACCTTCCGCACGTCGGCATGGAGTTCTGACTTGCGCGGCCGGCCGCCCTGGTCGCGCTTATCGCCTTCCAGCATCGTCGCGAGTTCGGCAACATCAGCGCTCATTGGCCACTGCCGGCGTAGATCCAAAGCCAGTAGACGCCACGCGAACCTGCTCTCTTCTCCCGCCGGTGCAAGGAACGCGCTCCGGATCCGGCGCAACAGAATGTCGAATTCGCGTGGAACGTCGCAAAAATCGCGCTTCATCGCCGCAGCCGTAGCACCTTCGCCGCCGCCTTCGGCGCCGTCGTGCAGAATACGGCCCACTGCTCGGCCAGTTGGCGCCGCTCGGTCCAATAGTCGGCTGCGTGCGCGTAGGCGCGCACGACTTTCTCTTCGTCCCGGTGCGCGAGCGCGGCTTCGATGGTGTCCACCCTTAGCTTCGTGTTCTCGCGCGCCCAGGACGAAAACGCGCCGCGGAAGCCGTGTACCGTCGTTTTATCGCCGTAGCCCAAACGCCGGATACACATAAGCAGGCTCATGTTCGAGAGCGGCTTATCGCGGCCCATCGGCGTGGGGAACACGTAGCGTCCATCGCGCAGGACCTCCGCGGCGCGCAGGATGCGCATCGTGACGTCAGTTAACGGCACGCGATGCGACCGTAGCGATTTCATGCGTGCGCCTTGAACGCGCCACTCGCGCGCCCGCAGGTCCACTTCGTCCCAAGTGGCACCCAAGGTCTCGCCGGTGCGCGCCGCCGTTAGCACCGTGAATTCCAACGCCAGGCGCGCCGCAATGCTGACCCGCTCGAAATCACGCAGTGCGATTAGAAAGGCCGGAACTTCGAGGTAAGGCAATGCGGCGTGATGGCGTTCCGCCGTGCGCGCCCGGCCTTTCTGCAGTTGCCGCTTGACCGCCGCGGCCGGGTTGCGATCCGCGAGCTCGCGTAGCACGCAGTCCTCGAACACG
>JBPCLS010000124.1:0-3371 GCA_051003055.1 Casimicrobiaceae bacterium | reverse complement strand
GCCTCCGCCAGTCGCGGCGGTGTATCGCGCAAAAAGATGTCTATTACGCGACGCACCAGATCGGGCGCGCCGGCACGCTCCAGCTCGCGCACCTCGGCAAGCGCCGTCGCGTCGAAATCTGGCTGTTCATGGGCGTTGGGCAGCTGCGGCGATGCTGCAGGCGTCGCAGGCTCCCGCTGCGGGTCGATCCACCGGTCGAGGGCGGCGTACAGGGCTTCCGCATGCAGCGGCTTGGCGACATAGTCGTCCATCCCTGCCGCCAGACATTTCTCGCGCTCGCCTGCCAGGGCATGCGCGGTGACTGCGATTACCGGAGTGTGGCGTGCTGCACCCTCGCGGCGACGAATCTCAGTCGTGGCGGCGTAGCCGTCCATTTCCGGCATCTGGCAGTCCATCAGCACCGCTGCGTACGATGTGCGCTGCGCTGCCGCGACCGCCTCCGTCCCTGTGGCCGCGATGTCGACACGGTAGCCGTGCGCCTCCAGCATGCCGATGATCACTTCCTGGTTCACTGGATTGTCTTCCGCCACCAGGATGCGCCGCTGTGTCGCACCACGCATCGGCTTGATCGGCGCGGCGTTCGATCGCAGGTCGACGGCTATGCTGGGTGCGTGTCCTTGCATCACGCCGAGCAAACAGTCGTAAAGCGTGGACTGGCGCGCCGGCTTGGTCAGGCAGGCGGCCACTCCGGCCGCTTTCGCCTCGTCCTCTACGTGCTGCCCGATTGAGGTCAGCAGCACCAGCCGCGCGCCGGCGATGCTGCGATCGGCCTTGATGGCGCGGGCAAGCTCGAGGCCGTTCATGCCCGGCATCTCCATGTCGGAGATCACAAGATCGTAAGGCTCGCCGCGCTGCGCCGCCGCCCGCAGCAACTCCAGCGCACAGGTGGCGCTTGCGGCACTGCCGTTGCGCATGTGCCAGGACAGCACTTGATTGTGGAGGATCGTGCGGTTTGTCGCGTTGTCGTCGACCACCAGCACCTGCAAGCCGGTGAGATCGGCGGCGGCGGCACGCGGCGCAGCCTGCTCGGCCTCTGCGCGCTGCAAGCGCACCGAGAACCAGAATCGCGACCCTCTTCCGGGCTCGCTATCGACACCGATTTCACCGCCGAAGAGATCGACGATCTGCTTGGAGATGACGAGTCCCAGGCCCGTGCCGCCATACTTGCGCGTCGTCGAGGCGTCCGCCTGGGAGAACGGTTGAAACAGCCGCACGCGCTGTTCGGGTGCGATGCCGATACCAGTATCGGAGATCTCGAACCGGATCAGCACCCCATCGGCGCTCTCTTCCAGCGGCCTCGTCCGCAGCACGACTTCGCCGCGCTCGGTGAACTTGATGGCGTTGCTGGCGAGATTGGTCAACACCTGCGCGAGGCGCAATGGATCGCCCACCAGCCTGTCCGGGAGCTGCGGGTCGCTGGCCACGATGCATTCGATCCCCCGCTGATGCGCCCGCTGGGCGAGCAGGGTCATGACATTGTCCGCGACGACGCGAATGTCGAACTCGACCTTCTCCAGCCGCATCTGTCCGGCTTCGATCTTGGAAAAGTCGAGCAGGTCGTTGATGACGTTCAGCAGCGACTCGCCCGACCGGCTCGCGGTGTCTGCGTAATGGCGCTGGCGCGAATCGAGCCCGGTGTTGAGTAGCAGGCCGAGCATGCCGATGACGCCGTTCAGCGGCGTGCGGATCTCGTGGCTCATGTTGGCGAGGAACTCGGACTTCGAACGGTTCGCCGAGTCGGCCGCCACCTTTGCTTTTGCAAGCTCGCCGTGGCTGCTCCTCAACTGCGCGACCATCCTGTTGAAGGATCGAGAGAGATTCCCGATCTCGTCTCGGGACGCAACCACTACGATGTGAGAAAGATTTCCGCCGGCTACCGCATGCGTTGCGGAACTCAACGCGCGCAGTGGAGCCGTAATGGTTCCGGTGAGCCAGACAATCGCGGCAGCGGCGAGCAACATCGTCAGGAGCGCCACGACACCGAGCTGCCATCGCGTTGTGTTAAAAATAGCCTGACCTTCGCGCGCGGCAATTTCACCCTGATGGAGATGCAAGGTCTTGAAGACCAAGGTCGCGACGTTGACACGCTCGAAAAGCGGGCGCGCTTGCTGGTAAAGCACCTGGGCCTCGCGGACCTTTCCGGCGTTTGCCAGAGCGATGATTGCGTCGATCGAGGACGTGAGGTCTGGATAAACCGCGGCCAGCATGCTGAGCGAATTCCGCTCCCCCGCGATCTGGTCATCGAGTTCGCCGTATTTTTGGAGGAGCGCCCGCATGCGCGGTTGGGTGACGAGCGTCCGCTCCTTCTCGTATGTCGCGAGCAGAGAGACGAACTGCTGCCGATACCGATTCACGCTCCCGAATTCGCGCGACCTGTCACTCGCCGGCGCCAGCAGACCCCTGAGCAGATCGGACTCCATCTCGCGATTCGCGTCGTTGAGGCGCTCCGCTAGTTCCAGGGGAACGAACGCGTCTTGATGAGTCGACTCGAGCTGTGTGCCGAGCCGCCCGACGTGAAACAACGCCACGGAGGAAAGCGTGGCTGTGGAGATCGTCAGCACGAGGCCAAGCACAAGCGCGACCTTTCCCCCGAGCGTCAGGCGCAGACCGCCGAACCATCGTGGCACCGGAGCGAGCGAAGCCGGCTCCGCGTCGCTTTCGGATTCGAGCCGAGGCGCGGGGGTAACGGTCACAGGGCTGAGGGACATGTCATGGTCATCCATGGCTTCGCGCATCAGTCATGTCTCCGACGGTTGTGATTCGAGCGCAAGGCGAACACGCGGGAGCTCGGCTGCGACTTCTACGATCAATGCGGGGCGGTACCGAGATCGCCGCACGGCATGTCGACTGCTGCGTGAGCGCCTGCAGCCGTCAATCTCACAACGTGGTGCAACGGAGAGCAAGTACCATGCCATTAAGAGCGCGTGTGAGCGCCGGCAGAAGCGTCCTGTTCCGAAGCAATGGTGGCTGCACCGGCACCGCTTCGTCGACGAGCGCGATGAATGCCGGGAGCAGCGTCCAGTCCATTGGTTTTTCGAATTCCTTAATGTGCCACCGGCGAAGGCGTGCGAACGCTTGACGAGCGGTCCCGCCGCCCTCCACTATTGCCGGGAAGCTGGTGCTTGCAGCTGTCGCCGTGGCGGGCCTGCTCCTGCTCGCGTTTCCCAGAATGGATCAGCCGTGGCTTGACGCCGTCGAAGGCGTCGCGCCGCCGGTGCAGACCGTTTTTCTGACGGAGTTCGAGCGTGCAACGCGCACGGACATGCTCGAGTCGATCGAGCGCGCCAAGGCCGAGCTCGCGCGACTGCGCGAGCTCGAGCAGGACGTGCGATGGGCAAAGCGAGAGATGGACCCAGAGAAAATCGAACGCC
>JBPCLS010000123.1:0-4146 GCA_051003055.1 Casimicrobiaceae bacterium | reverse complement strand
GTAGTAGCGCGACGCAGATGATTACCGACGTTACGAGCCGAAGCGAAGAATTGCGAATGGGCGCGGTCGTCGAAGTTGTTTCCCGGCTCGAAATCTGGGCAGGTGTGATCACGTAAAAATGAGCAGGGCGGGATGGGGTTTTACGGGTCTTTTGGGAGGGCTTTTCCCTTCGCCCGGCGGACCGGTGCTGACTGGTTGCGTTTCTTGAGGCGGTAGCTGTCGTTGCCGGTCTCGATGATGTCGCAACGATGGGTGACGCGGTCGAACTTCCGGATTGGCAGCGATGAAGTTGATGAACTCTTGGCGCTCGGCCTCAGACCAGACTTCTGCTGCGTATCGAACAAAACCGGTGTTTCGGCGACCGTGCGCATGCCGCATACTACGGCTACACTAGAAGCGCCTGGCGGTTCCGGTGCGCCCTGCTCCGTATTCGTCGGTAGAGGGCCTCTCGCTTTTGCACCGGCGCCGCGGAACGGCGATGCACAGGAGCTGAAACATGCACGCAACAGCCATCTCGGGGCCCTTGCGAAGAAACACGACCCACCTGGCCGCATCCGCGGCCCTGCCCCTCGCCCTGCTGGCCGGTGCGGCGCTGGCCGGTGCGGCGCAGGCCGCCCCGGCGGCTGGCGCCGGCGACCACTGCCGCTTCTATTCGGCCGCAGAGATGAGCGCGCTGCTGGGCCGGAAGATGCAGATTAGCATCGACTCCGCGTTGCAGTGCAGGTACATGGACGCGAGCAATAAAGCCATCGTCGTCACTGTCAGAACGAGCTCGCACGAGGACATTACGATGGCCTCCGCGCGCAAGGCCGAGAAGGTTCCCGATGCGGCGGGCGAGGCCTACTACGACGCCGACCTGTTCGGCTTCGCGGCCCGGGTGGGCCAGCACAACGTCTCGGTGCAGGCCGACTACCGGCCGGCTCCCCGCAAGGAGCTGATCACAATCGGTACGCGCATCACGAAGGCGCTGGCCGGCAAGTAGGGCACCGCGAGCGGATGATCCGAGCGGGGGCTGGCGGGTTCGCGCCCGCCTTGGGTGCCGAGACACCCCCCATCGTGCAGCAGCGGGTTTCCTCGACGTAGCCCCGGCGATCTCGGCGAGCACGGGGTCTTATGCCGCCTTTCCGAACCGGCCCACGACAACCCGCTTGTCCGCTGCTGCTAGGCGCTCCACCATATCCGCCCATTGCTGCATCATCACCCGACGCTCAGGCAGATACTCGGCGCGGTTGTATGCGCTGCGGGCTTTGTTCGGTTCCTTGTGCGCGAGCTGACGCTCGATCACGTCAGGCCGATAGCCCGACTCGTTGAGCAGCGACGAGGCGACGGCACGGAACCCGTGGCCGGTCATCGTGCCCTTGTAGCCGAGCCGGTAGAGCGCGAACAGCAGCGTGTTGTTGCTGATCGGCTTGTCGGGGTTTCGGCCGGGCAGGATGTAATCGCTTTCGCCCGCAATGGCATGCAGCTCGCGCAACACCGCGACCACTTGCCTCGACAGCGGTACAACGTGCTCGGCTTTCATCTTCATGCGCTCAGCGGGGACGGCCCACGTCGGAGCGTCGCCGTCCAAGTCGGCAAACTCGCCCCACTTGGCGCCGATAAGCTCAGACGTGCGGACGAACGTCAGACAGAGGAGGCGTAACGCCAGCGCGGTTTGCTTGTCGCCGATCGCGGCGTAACCATCGATCGCCCGCAGCAGCGCCGGGAGATCCTCCGGGCTGACGGCCGCCTGGTTGCGAGGCTTGTGAGGCGTTAGCGCGCCGCGCAAGTCGCCGGAAGGGTCGCGATCGCACCGCCCGGTTGCCACTGCGTACCGGAACACCTGCCCGGCAACGCCGATCATGCGATGCGCCAAGTCGTGAGCTCCGCGGCTCTCTACCTGCCGCGCCGCCGCCAGCAGGTCAGGCGCGGTTATCTCTGCCACCGGCAGCGCCGCCAAGGCTGGGAACAGGTTGCGCTCCAATCGACGCCGCACGTCGTCGGCGTGCCTCGGCGTCCACGAGCGAGCCTGCTTGCCGTGCCATTCCAGCGCCACGGCCGCAAAGCTGTTCGTTTCCCGGATCACCGCCTCACGCTTCTCGGCTTGGCGTTGCGCGGACGGGTCGAATCCCTTCGCGATCAAACCGCGAGCATCGCCGCGCCTGGCGCGCGCATCCGCTAGCGACGTGTCCGGGAACGTGCCGAGTGAAAGTAGCTTCTCTTTGCCGTCGTGCCGGTACTTCAGACGCCACCATTTACCGCCGCTCGGCGCGATTAGCAGGTATAGCCCGCCGGCATCGGTCAGTTTGTATTGCTTCTTCCGAGGCTTGGCGCTGCGGATCGCGGTTGTCGTCAGGGGCATATGGGGTAACTTGGTAGAGAGCGGGGGTAACTGTACCTGAAGTTACCCCACTTACCCCGGCTGCAAGTGGTCCCTAACGGACGGTACCGGACCAATGGAGGGGACAATCTAGAGTGAGGAGAGGAAGGGAGGCGGACTTTACCGGACGTTTCCGGATGCCTCGTTGGCGGAGAGGGCGGGATTCGAACCCGCGTTAGGAATTAACCTAAACACGCTTTCCAGGCGTGCGACTTAAACCGCTCATCCACCTCTCCGGTGGCGGCCATTTTACTGCATCGATTCGCTCGGGCATCGCTACGCGAGGGTGAGCCTTGCTAGGCAGCACAAAGAAGGAGAGCAAGCGACCGCTTGCTCTTTTTTCACGCTGCCCGGAAAGCTGAGGGAGGCTATTTGCCCTTCACGCTCGAAGGACCCGGGGATCATCCCAGGATGATCCTGATCTGGCTCGCGCGATCAGGAATGGTTAGGAGGATCCTCGGATCATCCACGGGCTTCCGGGAATATCAACCTGAAATTGCGCACGTCCTCTTTGAAAGCATTGCAGGCAGCGAGGTCCTCGCGAAGCTCGACCACGTCCTGCTCGTAATCGAACGACGCTGACCAGCGTTGTGCGCGCTTCATCGACCGGATGAAGGCCGTTGGATCGCGATTCTGGCTCAACGCCTTGAGCGGTAGCAGATAGTCCTCGCGGTAAACCGTCGGAATGATGATGCGGGCGAGTCCGGGTTCGGTCAGGTAGGCATTCATCGCGATGCGCGCGGCGCGTCCGTTGCCGTCAGCGAATGGGTGTACCTCCGACACGACGAACATCGCCATCAGTGCCCGCGCGAGCGGATCCGCGAGGGCCTGAATGCGCGTGAATCCCTCCCGGAGCGTCCCGGGCACCAGTTCCGGAAGAACGAAATAGGTGTCGCCGGCACGATTCGGTTCGAGCTTCCACTCGCCGGGGTTCCTGTCGGCGCGGCTTTGCAGCACCAACGCGTTGATGCCTTTCAACCACGCCAGGAACGCGTCGGCATCGGTTGTAGAGCTGGAGCGCCAAGGCGCCGTCGTAATTGCCTGAAACGTTCCGAGGACGTCGTGGGAATCCTCGGATCTTCGCTCGATGATGCGGCCGCGAAATACGATGTCCTCGGCCTCGTCGACGGTGAACGTAGTGCCTTCGATGTAGTTCGAAAAATACGCCTCGAAGAAGGCGAAGTTCTCGACTGCACGTCCAGCTCGCGCAGGATCGGGCAGGTGCTCGAACGTAGTCTGGTGCAGGGCTTCGAACAGTACGTCGAACAGCTCGCTCCGTTCGGGATCATAGGGACGGCCGGCTGCACGTGCCAGCGCATCATCCGCCCGCAGCTTTTTTGGGGCGTGCGTGCCAAGCAACGCGCCGATGATCGAATCGAGCTTTTTGAATGCGGCCTCGAGCTCGAGCCGAGGGGCCAGCTCACGCGCTTGGTCCCGCAAGGCGTTCAGGCGCTGCTCGCCGCGCAAAGAGAGAATCTTCGCCAGTTCGGATTCGACGGCTTCCTGGCCCAGCGCACGCTCGTCGGCGCCCCGGCCGGAGCTCAGGTTCTCCAGCATGCGGCGGGGCTCGCTCGCCAGATACAACGGTGTGTACGGGATGTCCGGCGATCGCCCGTCCGTCACGGCGGCCGCCCCTGGAACGATTATGAGATCGAGACCGGGTAGCTTGACCCTCCTCGTGCGATTGCCGTGGACCAGGACGACCTTCCCGTTGTCTGGACGCCCCTTGGCGGCGGAGCGGTAGCCCACCACCCCTCGCGGGAAAAGGTGGCCCACAATGGCACGCC
>JBPCLS010000122.1:0-2518 GCA_051003055.1 Casimicrobiaceae bacterium | reverse complement strand
GCCGTTCGATGAACGTCATGTCGTGGACGAACACGAGCTCGGCGTCGTCGGGGGTTACCCAATCGACCGGACGGACAGCGACGTGCAGCACGCCGCGCGGCGTGCGGATCAACGGCCGGTCGCCGGTCGTGTAGGCCGCAAGCCTCGAGCACGCGATATCCTTCGGGAAATCGCGGGTAGCGATCGGAGTCTCGGTCTTCGATCGGCACAAGCCGACCGCGTAGAGACGTTCGTCGCGAGTCAGGCGCGTCAGCAGTGCCGAGATACGCGCTTCGGAATCGCTCTTGATCAACTCGTCGAGCGGCTCCTGGATGGTCGTCGCCATGAGGTTCGAGCGGATGTCGAGGTCGCGGACAAACCAGCGAACGAGCAACTCATCGACGAACGGCACCGCGGCGTAGGCGAAGACGCTGAGCGTCAGCAGCAGGGGGATGAGAAAGCGCAGCGACAGTCGCACTAGGAGCTCGTCGGTTTATGAGCCGGCTTAGACGCGGGATACGAGTTGTCGCGCAAGCTCGCGATGGCGCTCGACGATCGGCGGCAGGTCGACCGTTTCCAATTCGCTGTCGCGAACGACGACGCGACCGTTGATCACGGAAAGGTTTGCGCGCACCGGTGCGCAGAATACCAATGCCGCCAGCGGATCGTGCAAGCCGCCGGAAAAGCCGATGTCGTTCAAGTCGAAGGCGACGATATCGGCCGCTTTGCCGGCAGCAAGCTCACCAATATCGTCGCGTCCCAGCACGCGTGCACCGCCCCGCGTGGCAAGTGCCAGCGCCTCGCGCGCCGACAGCGCTTCCGGCCCGCTCACGACGCGTTGCAGCAGCATTGCCTGCCGCGCTTCGGCGACGAGATGCGAGGAATCGTTGGACGCCGAGCCATCGACACCCAAGCCCACCGGGACGCCCGCGTCGAGCATCGCTCGCACGGGAGCGATGCCCGAGGCGAGGCGCATGTTGGACGTCGGGCAATGCGCGACTCCCGTACCCGACCGAGCGAAGAGTTCGATGCCGTGCGCATCGAGCTTGACGCAGTGCGCATGCCAGACGTGAGGCCCGGTCCAGCCCAGTTGTTCGGCATATTCGGCCGGCGTACATCCGAAACGCTCGCGCGAGTAAGCGACGTCGTTGTCGTTCTCGGCGAGATGCGTATGCAGCCCGACGCCGTAGCTTTGTGCAATCGCCGCCGATTCGCGCATTAGACCGCGCGAAACCGAAAACGGCGAACACGGCGCCACGGCGATACGCAGCATCGCGAATCGCGCCGCATCGTGAAACGTCTCGATCACGCGCCGCGTGTCGCGCAGGATTGCGTCTTCGGCTTCGGTCAGTGCATCCGGCGGCAAGCCTCCTGCGCTTTCGCCGACGCTCATCGCACCGCGACAGGCGTGGAAGCGCAAGCCGATCATCCGCGCGGCGGCAATCGTGTCATCGAGCCTGCTTCCATTGGGATACAGATAAAGATGGTCGCTCGACGTCGTGCAGCCGGAGAGCATGAGTTCGGCCATCGCGACCAGCGCGGAAACGTGCAGCATTTCCGGCGTCAATCCGGTCCAGATGGGGTAGAGGGCCTTAAGCCAGGCGAAGAGTTCGGCGTTTTGCGCCGCGGGCACCGCGCGCGTGAGCGTCTGCGAAAAATGGTGATGGGTGTTGATGAGCCCGGGTAGCAGCACCTTGCCACGGCAATCGATAGTCACGTCGGCGGTCGCGGGCAGATTGGCGCTCGCGCCGACCGCTTCGATGACATGCCCGCGGACGAACACCGCGCCATCGTGAATTTCCGTGCGCGCGTCGTCCATCGTGGCGACGACGGTCGCGTTCTTCAGCAGCAACGTTGCGTCGTTCATGGCGGGCACACTCTACCGCATCGCTTGCGCGCTGCCGGTGGGCGACAATTCAAACCGGTCACAGAGGGAGGAACGGCGATGGCTTGGCTGGTGCTGGGCGTAGCAGGATTGTTCGAGGTGGCGTGGGCGATCGGACCCGCAACCGTGCTCCGGCTCGCGTGTATCGCGCTAATCGTCGCGGGGATCGCCGGCTTGCAGCTCGTGACGGTGTGAAATATGATTCCGCACAGCGCTTCCATCGGCGCGGCGACGCCACCCGCAGAGTTGGCGCGTCTCTTCGCTGTACAACGCGCCGCCTTTGCGCGCGAACGATATCCGGCGGTGGCGGCCCGCCGCGATCGCCGGGCGCGGCTGCTGGCCCTCGTCGTTGCCAATGAGCAGCGATTCGTGGACGCCGTGGATCGCGACTTCGGTCATCGTTCAGCGCACGAGACGCGGCTCGCGGAACTCTATATCGTTGCGGCGGGCATCCGCCACGCGCAGGCGCATCTTGCGCGCTGGATGAGGCCCGAGCGCGTCCCGACTCCGCTTCACCTGCGCCCGGGCTCGGCCCAGGTCGAACGCCAGCCGATAGGTGTGGCCGGTGTCATCAGTCCGTGGAACTATCCGGTGCAACTTGCGCTGTCACCGGCGTTGGGCGCGCTGGCCGCGGGGAATCGCGTCTTGCTGAAG
>JBPCLS010000121.1:0-6180 GCA_051003055.1 Casimicrobiaceae bacterium | reverse complement strand
GAGATTCCGACCGTGACCTTGATCGCGTTCTTCTCGGCCTTCTGGAATTCTTCGGCCACCGCCTCGGTCACCGGATAGACGGTGCTCGAACCATCGACTTTCCCCAACGCCCCTTGAGCCAGGACGACGCTGGACAATGCGGCCGCAAGTGCGCCCGCAAGGAAGTTTTGCATGTAGCGCATGAAATCGCTCCTCTTTTAAGTGTTGAATCAAGGAAGCGAAGGGTAGATCGGCCGTGTTACACGACGATGACATGAGCGTGACCCAAGATGACAGTGCCGGCGCGAGCGTCGACGCGCCCGTTTTCTTGTTTCTGCTCAATGCGTTACGCGGCAGCCACCAGCGATTGCCCGGGTCGCACGCGCGAAAAATTCACCGGCTTCGCGGTTACGGTCAGCGCGGCGTCGCTGCTCGAACGCACACTGGTAAACGTCGACGAAGCCAAGTCAGTGGGCGCCGGGAAATCCGTCCGGTAATGCGCGCCGCACGAATTCTCCCGCGCCTGCGCTGCGCGAACGATCGCGCGCGACACACTGATCAGGTTGTCCAGGTTGAGCGCGTCGTGCCAAGTCAGATTGAAGACGCGGTCGCGTGCTTCCGTGGGGAGCCGGAACGCCGCAAGCTGCGCCGCCAGCCCATCGAGAGCTGCGGCCACGCGAGAGAGCCCAGACGCGTCGCGGACGATGCCGGCGTCGTCCCACATTGCCTGGTAGAGCGTTTCGCGCATTTCTTCCAGCACGCTCGCGCGTGTCGTGGGACCTGGCGCGAATGCCGCTTCGGCGCGGGCAATCGCCGCGGCCAGCGCGCCTTGATCGGGTTCGAAGAATGCGCGATGACCCGCGAGCCACGCGGCCATGGTCTCGCCGGCGATGCCGCCGAACACGGTCGAGTTCGCGACCCCGTTGCCACCCAGTCGATTCGCGCCGTGAACGCCGCCGGAGTCTTCGCCCGCGACAAACAATCCCGCTCGCTCGGTCGTGCAGTCAGGCGCAAATTCGACGCCGCCCATCATGTAATGCGCGGTCGGGACGACCTCGACGCGGCCCGCGGCCAAGTCGAAACCGCAATCGGCGCAACGTTCGACCATGCCTTTGAACTGACGGAGGACGTTGGCAGCGCCCAAGTGTCCCATGCTCAGATAGACGCCGCCGTTTGGCGTGGTTCGCCCGGCGCGCATTTCGGTGAAGATCGCGCGCGACACGACGTCGCGCGTGGCGCGCTCGGCCTGCACATCGTAGTTCGCCATGAAACGTACGCCGGCGCCATCGAGCAGATGACCGCCCGCTCCGCGCAGACCTTCCTCCAGCACGGTGCCGGTCATTCGCGTGTGCATGCCGGCGAGAAGGCCGGTCGGGTGGAACTGCACCATTTCCATGTCGCGCAGCGGCAAACCGAGCCGTAACGCCATCGCCAAACCGTCGCAACTCTTGTCGCCAGACGGCGTGTGGAACCGGTACATCGTCGGGCCGCCGCCGGTGGCGAGCAGTACCGCCTTCGCTTGCACGAAAACGTAGCGCCCGGTCCGCACATCGGTCAGCAAAACGCCCGCAAGCGTGCCCTCAACGTCGAGAAGAAAGTCGAGCGCACGGTGTTCTTCGAGACGGCGGATCCCGCGGCTCCAGACCTGCTCGGCCAACCGATTGATGATTTCGATACCGGTCAAATCGCCCTTATGCACGGTGCGGTCGAACGTCTGTCCGGCAAAGGCTTTCTGGTGGATCGTCCCGTCGGGATTGCGGTCGAAAAAACAGCCGAGCTCGTTTTCCAGTTCATGGATGCGCTCGACGGCGCCGGTTACGAGCGTCCAGGCGAGCTCCTGATCGGGCAGCCATTTGCCGCCTTCGATCGTGTCCATGAAGTGCCGTTCGATCGAATCGCCCTGTGCGAGCGCGACGTTGTAGCCGCCCTGCACCATGCGCGTGCAACCGCATTTGCCGAGCAGGCCCTTGACCGCGATCGTAATGTCGAGCGCAGGATTTGCCTGGTGCGCGTGCAGTGCGGCGAACAATCCCGCGCCGCCGGCACCGAGGATCAGGATGTCGGTTTTGAGTCGTAGCGGCGTCAGGTCCAAATCTCAAATTTCCGTTAACTTTTGACACCCATCGCCGCGAGAGCGGCCGCGCGCTTGTCGCGCGCCGCACTGTCCACGCGCGCATAGAGGCTTTGGCCGTGGCTGTCCATGGCGACCAGAAGCGGTCCGAAACCGCGAATCCGGAATTGCCATAGGCCCTCGGGATTGAGATCGTCGAGATCGACATTCTCGATCGCTTCGATCCACGTCGTTTCCAGCGCCGCGGTGCCGCCGACGATCGCCAGATACACGCCGCCCAGGTCGGCGAAGGCTGCGAGCGAGTCGGCGCCGAGTCCGCCCTTGCCGATGACAATGCGCACGCCGTATTGAGTGAGCAACGGCCGCGTGAAGCGTTCCATGCGCATCGACGTCGTCGTGCCGATGCACACGGGAGCGTACCCGGTCGGATGCTCCGCCGATGCCGCTACTTTGGCGACGTTGGGCGCGGTGTGGATCACCGCGCTGCCGTCCAGCGCGAAACGAGTCGACCGGCCACGGTCGAACAGCGCGATTTGCGTCGCGTCGCGGATGCCGAACAGCGTACCGTTGAGCGTTACCGTGTCATCGACGTGCAGTGCGCGAACCTGAGCTTCGCTGATAGGCAGGGCCAGTTCGTGGTGCATCGTTCTTCTAAACTTCAGTCTTTCTTCTGCGAATCGACTGGCTCAGTTGGCAAATGAGCCAGCGATTCGCAGGTAGCCGAATCCGACAAAAGTAGGGGTTCACTTTTGTCGGCATGATTAGAACCCGTACGTGATGCCGCGCTCGGTCAACCGTGCGCTCGCCCGTCGCGCGGAATGGCACTGCATGTTGACCGCGACCGGATTCATCGTGATGTGCGTCGCGGCAACTTCGACGTGCACGGCGAACGCCGTCGCATCGCCGCCCAAACCCTGCGGGCCCACACCCAGCGTGTTCACGGCGACCGACAGTTGCTCTTCTAGCGCCGCGTCTTCTGGATCGGCGCACGGCGAACCCAACGGGCGCGTGGCGGCGACTTTGGCCAGATGTACGCACAGATCGGCGGTACCACCGACACCGACGCCGACAATCGTCGGCGGACACGTCTTGCCGCCGGCGTCGAGCACGCAATCGACGACAAACCGTTTGATCGCATCCACACCCTCGGCGGGAATCGCCATCTTGAGCCACGAATTGTTTTCCGATCCCGATCCCTTGGGAATCATCTCGATGTTGACGCCCTCGAAATCGTCGCTGAAATCGACGTGGATCACCGGCACGCCGATGCCGCACGACGTGT
The DNA here is from genome assembly GCA_051003055.1 of Casimicrobiaceae bacterium. GTDB lineage: Bacteria > Pseudomonadota > Gammaproteobacteria > Burkholderiales > Casimicrobiaceae > VBCG01. The sequence continues at coordinate 2,848 of JBPCLS010000121.1, read as the reverse complement.
GCTCATTCTTGCGCGTCAGCGGATGCACGATGGACGAGCGCAGCGGATGCTCGCGGGTCGCGCGTGCACAACCGCGGCGCAACGCCGCCTTCAGCGCGACGCCTTCGACGGCCACATTGGAGCCGATCGTGACGTTGTAAATGGGAATGCCGGTGTCCTGGCACAGCAAGTTCTCGGTCGCCTCGGCGACGGCGATGTTCTGCACCATCGTTCCCAAAACCGAACGCGCCGTCGCGTCGCTTTCCTTCGCGGTCAGGCGTGCGAACCCTCTTTTGATATCGGGTGGCAGAATTTTTAGCGCCCGAATGTAGAGCTCCCGCGCGACATCTTCGACGATCGCAGGATCGATTCTCAGCGTCATTTAGGGGAACCTCCTCCCGCACCGTTGAGCGCAAACGCGAGCGCGCAGGCAATCGCCAGCCCCGCACCCAGTGCGAACATTGTCTTCTGCGCATCCGCGCGCCAGCCGACAAACTCGACGAACAACAAGCGCAACCCGCCGGCCAAGTGAGCGGCGAGTGCCAGGACCAGCAAGGTTTCAGCGACCTTGGCCATCGGCGCACGCGTCCAGGAGATAAACGTATCGAAAGCAGGCGCCTCCGCCAGCAGCATGCCCAGAGTCCAGAAGTGCACCGGCAAAAACAGCGTCAGCGCGAGTCCCGACACCCGGTGCACGACAAACGCCCAGTATGCGGCGTGCCCCCGTGCACGAGCGTCGTTGCGGCGGAACGACGCGACGGCAACACTCATGGTCGCGTGACTGCGTAAACCGCGCGCAGTCCCGACGCGAGTAGCGCCAAGGCGATCAGCGCCAGCGCGACGTCGACTGCACGACCTTGCAGCCCCGCCCATTCGGCGAGAATCGCGCGCATTCCGATCGGCGCGTGCACCGCGACTGCGAGCACGAATACCCCGTAGAACAGCGCCCAGCCGGCGCTGCCACGGGTCCGTTCGAGTATTTCCGCCGCCGACAAGCCGCCACGCACCGCCATGATCATCGTCGCAAGATGGACGACCACGGCCAGCGCCAGCACTGCCGCCGACACGCGCTGCGCGAGCCACAAAAAGGTCTGCGTCCGAACGGCGCTCATTGGAGTTCGCCCCGCAGTGCTGCCTGCGCAACGAGGCGTTTCAGGCCCGCAATCGAGGCGGTCGGTGCGAGTTGCTTCGGACACCGTTCCGTGCAGCTTTGATGCGTATGGCAGGCGTGGCACCCGGCATCGCCTGCGATGGCATGCAACCGTTGCGATTGCCCGCCGTCCCGAGTGTCATTGCTGAGCGTCCACGCGCGGTTCAACGCGGCCGGCCCCAGATAATCAGGCTTCCAACCGACGACGTCGCAGGACGCGTAACAGACGCCGCAGCCGATACACTCGATGGCCGCATCGACGGCACGCCGCGCTGACGTCGCTGGTGCTATCCGCGCGTACTCGTCGCGGCGTGTCGCCGTCGGCACGAAGCTGCCGTGCGCCGCGGCCCATTTGTCGAAAAACGGCGTCATGTCGACGACCAGATCGCGAATCACCGGCAGATGCGCCAGCGGCGCGATCTCGAGCCTGCCGTCGCGTGCCACAGTATCGACATGCGTCCGGCACGTCCACCGCGCGCGGCCGTCGACGGTCATCGCACAGGAGCCACACATGCCGACGCGGCACGCAAAGCGATAAGCGAGCGTCGCATCGATTCGTCGCTGGATATGCGTCACGACGTCGAGCACGGTCTGCGCCGGACGGCGCGGCACGTCATATTCGCGGAATTCGCCCTCGACACCGCCGCGCCACACGCGCACCGCCAACGTTGCCGTGCTCATCGGCCCCTCGTTTCAAGTCCTGCGATCACCGTGATACAACCTGACCGTATGCCGCGCATCGGCGAAAAAGAGCCACCGCTCAGCGAGCAATCCGATCATACACGCGACGCACGCGATGACGCCGCCCTGCCAACGCGCGAGTCCGAACAGCAACCACAGCACCGGCACCAGGAAACCGGCGATCCACATCGCGGCCTGTAGCACCGTGCGGATTTGGCTGCGCTCGGTGTACACAAACTCGTCGGTGAGAAACGTGTGCCGCGAGTGCCCGGCGTCAAGCAAGCGCGCGCTCATCACCGAGCGCCGGGGCACCGGCGCCCGGCCGGGCACTGGCTGCGGCGCGACCCCGTGTTGGACGCCGATCGCCTGCTCGATCGTCAACGAGCCCGAGGGATCGTGCAGGAAGCGCCAATAATCAAGCTTGGCGAGCGCGGCGAGCACGAACGCGGCGAGCGCGACGGCAGCTAATGGTGTCGGGGCGATTTCATGACCGCGAACGACGGCGACCGCTACCAGCGCGCCCGACGCATATCCAAGCAGCAGATAATTAAGCGGTACGCGCGGCGTATACCACTGCCGGATCGGTTTCAAGCTCGCATAGATCATCGCCGTGCAATACAGCGTCGCGGAGGCCAGCACGATCGTGGCGAGTGCAAGCAGCGATCGCCACAACGGATGCGCTTCTCCGCGGATCGCCACAACGCACAACGTTGCGACGATTATCACCGCCAGAGCGACAATCGCTTCGCGCGACAGCCACGACGTCCGCCAGCGCGATGCCGCGCGCCACGCGTTCTTGGGGTTGGCCAAGTGGATGACCGACGCGCACAATCCGGCGATTACCAGGATCAGTCCCACGATCGCCGCGAGCGACACGACGGCAGCCGGTGCGATCGGTTCAATCGCGCCAATGCTGAATGCCAGGTCAAACAACGCCACGATCGCCAATGCACCGAGCCCGGCGCCCGAGAGCACGGTAAAGACCATGACCGACAGCGCCGGTTTCATCGCGGTGGAAGGGACCGATTAACGCTACAG
>JBPCLS010000120.1:0-12308 GCA_051003055.1 Casimicrobiaceae bacterium | reverse complement strand
TTCATACCAAGGCGCGCGCTTGCGTGCGTGTAAAGCGCCGCACGCGCGTCGCCGCGGAACACTCTTGCACCGCAGTTCAACACTTAACGAACGCACTTTTTCTGTCTAAACCGGTGGAGCCACCTCTCCCGGCAACTTTGGCAGGTGCATTAGCGAAAAGCAGAAGTGCTAAAAGATAAACACGGGATGAGTTAGACATAAATACCTCCCAACCTGCCAAACGGAAGATGCCCTAATCGTATTACATTCTTCCGTCAGGAGGCTCTCGGTTCCGAAGTCAAGTTGCTTGGGCGCGGTTTTATCTCCAGCACGAGGTTCCGGCTGGCATGTATATACAAATGTGTAGTATAATGGAATGAATGGAGCGCTTTCAGAATTCGACTGGGACCGGGGCAATCGCGCGAAATGCCAAGAGCACGGCGTTTCGCTTGCGGAGATCGAGGCTCTTTTCCATGGAGCCGTTGCGGTCTTTCCCCACCCCAAACACTCCCCGGTCGAAGAGCGCCTACTGGCTATTGGAAAGGGCCGTCGCGGGCGTTATGTGTTCCTCGCTTTCACCATCCGGGTTCGAGGGACACAACGCTTCATCCGTCCGATCAGCGCCCGCTACATGCATCAGAAAGAGGTAGAACACTATGCGCGAGAAACCGATTCCGAAATTTAGGACCGACAAGGCCGCTGAAGCGTTCGTTGAACGGGTGGACCTCACCCAGCATGATCTTTCGCAGTTCAAGCCCGTGCGTTTCGAATTCCAAAAAAAGAGCGCGCAACTCAATATGCGATTGCCGCAGCCCTTGCTTGATGCGGTTAAGGCGTGCGCAGAAATGCGCGGAATCCCCTACACGCGCCTGATCCGTGAGGCCCTCGAAGAGGCGGTCACTCCACAGAAATAGCCTCACCGAGGCACCTGGAATTCCTCATTTGCCGCCCTATCCATGGAAGAAAAACGTTTCCCCGAAACTACGCTGACGTTAAACGACAGCCGCACCGTTGCGACGCTCAAAATCGGGCAGGAAACCGTCGTCGGCGATGCCGACAGCCTGCTCAATTTCATCAGTCATTTGGGCGTGTTGCGACAACAGATGGAACCGCAGGTACCGCGGCGCTCGCCCGAAGCCCGCCAGTTTTTGCAACTGTCCCAACCAGCTGTGGAGATCGTCGACTCCGACGACGGCTCGGTCGTGCGCATCGCGTTGCGGACACCGACTTATGGCTGGATCGGCTTTCAGTTCCTGCCGCATCAGGCGGCAGGCCTGGGTCGGCATCTCGTGGCCAAGCTCGGCGGAGTGGCCGCTGCGCCTTCTCCCAAGCTCGATTCGTAAAGCGATGCCTGACGCAACAGCGTTTCGCTGCGCGCTCGACATCAAGGCCGGCTTGGGTGAGTGTCCCGTTTGGTCAGTCGCCGACCAAGCGCTCTATTGGGTCGACATCAACGCGCCGTCCCTCAACCGCTTCGACCCCGCCTCCGGCCGCAATACTGCTATGCCCATGCCGCAAGCGATCGGCTGTTTCGCGTTACGCAAGAGCGGTGGGTTTGTCGTGGCGCTACGCGATGGGATGTGGCTCGCCGCGTCGAATGGAACGCTCGAGCGCAAGGTTGCCGACGCTCCATACGATCCTGATTTTCATCGCTTCAACGATGGCCGATGCGATTCACAAGGCCGATTTTTTGCCGGCTTCATGAACGAACGGCGAGACGCCAATACCGCGGAGCTGTTACGCCTTGATCCGGACTTCACGCTGACACCGATTCTTGGTGACATCATGATCAGTAATGGGCTTGCCTTTAGTCCGGACGGCCGCACGATGTATCACGCCGACACGCCGACGCACACGATTCGCGCATTCGATTACGACGCGGCAACCGGCACACCTAGCCAACCGCGCGTGTTCGCGCAGTTCTTTGGTGAAACCGATCGCCCCGACGGCGGTGCTGTCGACCGAGAAGGCAACTATTGGTCGGCGTTCTACCGCGGCGGCAAAGTCGTCAAGCTCTCGCCCCACGGCAATGTGCTCGCCGAGTTCGCGGTGCCCGCCAAGTGCCCGACGATGTGCGCGTTTGGCGGCGAAGATCTGCAAACGCTCTACGTCACGAGCGCACGCCAGCAGCGTGACCCCGAAGAGCTTGCGCAGCTACCGCAATCCGGCGGCATTTTCGCGATGCACGTCGACGTTCCTGGGCTGCCCGAGCCGAAGTTCGCAAACTGATGCGGCGGAGCCAGGGCAATCAATGTTTCTAGATCCGGCTGCCTACCTTCGTCTTGACGCCGTCGAGAGCTTCGGCACCACGTCGACCGGCGCGTCATTCGCAACGTCGACCGGCGATCTGCTCGAAGTGACCTGTTATGGCGAGGGCGTGTTCCGGTTGCGCATTGGTCCGAACACACGGCCGAACTACGGTCTTATCGTTGGCCGCGCGAAACCGTGTACGGTGAATCAGCGGGAACCGGGTGAATGGACGATTGCGTCCGGCAGCGCGAGCCTCGAACTCTCCGCCGCGCCGCTTTCGTTTCGGCTGAAATGGAACGGTGCGCCCGTGTTCGGCTCGATCACCGACTACCATTTCCGCGGCTTCACGCGACTGCCTGCGGTTGGACGCGCACCGCGCGGAGGCCTGTGGACCGCTGCGTTCGCGCTCAACGCCGGTGAACCCGTCTACGGCCTGGGCGAGAAGTTCGGACCGCTCAACAAGCGCGGACAATTGATCCATTCGCAGGTTGAAGATGCGCTCGGCGTCAATACCGGGCTGTCGTACAAGAACACCCCCTTCGCGTGGGGCGTAGGAGACGGATCGGGCGCATGGGGCGTGCTCGTGCATACCCCCGGCATGGTGACCCACGGCGTCGGCCATCCCGATTGGTCGCATCGCAGCTACGCTGTGGTCGTCGATGACGAAGCCCTCGATCTGGTCCTGTTCGCGGCTGCAGTGCCGGCAGGGATCCTGGACTCTTACACTCAGCTCACCGGGCGCGCGCCCGCGGTGCCGCGCTTTAGTCTCGGTCTATGGGTTTCGCGCGCGTATTACCGGACACCGGACGAGGCGCTCGCCGTCGCGGCCAAACTGCGGCAGCGAAAGATTCCGTGCGATGTGCTGACGCTCGATGGCCGCGCTGCCTGGAAGACGGAAACGCGTTTCAACTTTCAGTGGGATGCCGACCGCTTTCCCGACCCAAAAGGCTTTCTCGCGGAAATTCGCAAACACGATCTCAAAGTCTGCGTGTGGGAATATCCGTACGTATCGACGCAAGACCCCCTATTTCGCGACCTCGCGCAAAGCGGCTACTTGCTGCAGACGGCGCAGGGCGCGCCCTACGTATTTGGTTGGGATAGTTGGGATAGGGCGCCCGGGACGACTCCCTTCGGTGACTTTTTGACGCCACTTCCCGAAAGCGGCCTCGTCGATTTCACGAATCCCCGCGCGTACGCGTGGTGGCGCGACGCGCACGCTTCGCTGTTCGCGGACGGCGTGGATGTCATCAAGAGCGACTTCGGCGAACAGGTGCCCGACGACGCGGTCGCGCACAACGGCGATTGGGGCCGTCGGCTCCATAACGTCTATCCGTTGCTGTACAACCGTTGCGTGTACGAGGCGACGCAAAAATTCAAGACCGACGACTTCGATCCCGCGATCGTATGGAGCCGCGCAGGGTGGACCGGCAGCCAGCGTTTTCCGATTGGCTGGGGCGGCGATCCGCAAAGCGATTGGGAAGGATTGGCCGCGTCGATCCGCGGCGGTTTGTCGTGGGGGATGAGCGGCAATCCCTACCACAGCTCCGATATCGGCGGTTTCTACGGCGCGCAACCGACCGCGGAACTGTACGTCCGCTGGTTGCAGGCGGCGGTATTCAGTTCGCACATGCGCATGCACGGCATCGGCGAGCGCGAACCCTGGATATTTGGCGCGGAAACCGAGGCGATCTGCCGCAAATGGCTGGCGTTTCGCTACCGGCTGATCCCTTACCTGGAATCGGTCGTTGCGATCGCAACGAAGACGGGTCTTCCCGTCATGCGTGCGATGCCGCTCGCGTTTCCCGACGACGCGCTCGTGCGCAACTTCGAAACGCAGTTCATGTGCGGCGATGCATTGCTGGTGGCGCCCATCGTGCGCGCGGGCGGCGCGGTCGAGATCGCGTTACCGCAAGGTGCATGGTTCGACTTGAATACGCGTGTGCGCAGCGCCGGCGGACAAGTGCTGCGTTATCGCGCGAACCTCGACCAGTTTCCGGTATTCGGCCGCGAGGGATTCGCGCTGCCGCTAGGTCGGGCCGTCCAGCATACGGGTGAAATCGATGCGGCGAATCCGCTCGAGCTTTTGTGGCTGTTCGGCTCGCCGGCGCACCCGTTGGATGGGTTCGCCCAAGCCCACATCGCCCGCGGAGATGACGGCGTGCTGCACCTGAATGCAGAGGCAAACGTCAAGGTCGAGAGTTGGGGTAGCGGTACGGGTGCCGCCCAACCTCCGCACTAGCACTTGCCTGCCGCAATGGCGCAACGCAAACCGATATTGGCGATCACGTCGGGCGAACCCGCGGGGATCGGCCCCGAGTTGGTCGCAATGCTCGCGGAGCGTCACGCCGAGCAGCCGTTCGCCGCGCGCTTGGTGCTGCTGGGCGATTCCGCGTTGCTTGCACGTCGCGCCGCAAGCATCGGATTCTCTCCGCGTTACGCCGGATACGATGCACTGAGCTTGGCACCGGCGGACGGCTGCGTGGAAATCTGGCACCAGCCATGCGCAGCGCCGGTGACGCCTGGTCGTCTCGATCCAGCCAATGCGCACAGCGTGATGACGATGCTGCAACACGCCACCGACGCCTGCGCGACTGGTGCCTTCGACGCGCTCGTCACGGGGCCCGTTCAGAAGAGCGTCCTCATGGACGCGGGAATACCGTTCGCCGGTCACACGGAATTCCTGGCCGAGCGGACGCGAACGCAGCGAGTTGTCATGCTGCTCGTAGGTGGCACCGATGACGCACCGTTGCGTGTCGCGCTCGCGACGACGCATCTCGCGCTGAAAGACGTCCCCGGCGCGCTGTCGCGGACAGCGCTCGCGCAGACGCTCACCATCGTCGCGCGCGAATTGGAGACGAAATTCGGCATCGAGTCGCCGCGGATCGCCGTCTGCGGATTGAACCCGCATGCCGGCGAGGGCGGGCACCTGGGCCGCGAGGAAATCGACATCATCGCCCCGGCCATCGCGGACGTGCACGCCGCGGGCTTCACCGGTGTAGCCGGACCGCTATCCGCCGATACGCTGTTCGTGGCGGACCATGTCCGCCACTATGACGCAGTGGTCGCGATGTATCACGACCAGGGTTTGCCGGTGTTCAAAGCCGCAAGCTTCGGGCGCAGCGTCAATGTAACCCTCGGTCTGCCCTTTCCCCGCACTTCGGTCGATCACGGCACGGCGTTGGATCTCGCGCGCGACCCGATCCTTGCGGCAACCGCCGACGCGGGAAGCTTGATCGCCGCGGTGGAACTTGCGATCGACTTGACTGCGCGGCGCTAATTTAACTCTCACTCGCGGCGCCGTTCCAGCGAAGGCCGAGCCCAACGCAAGCGATGTACGGACATCAGACGCGCAAAAGATTCGGGCAGCATTTTCTCGCCGACCCGCACTATGTCGCACGCATCGTCGCGGCGATCGATCCTAAGCCGGGCGACAACGTCGTTGAAATCGGGCCGGGACTCGCCGCGCTGACCGGCAGCCTCATCGAGCGCGCGGGACGCATCAGCGCGGTCGAAATCGATCGCGATCTCGCGGGGTGGTTGCGTGAGCAGTTTGACCCGAGCCAGCTCACCTTGCACGAAGCCGATGCGCTGGAGTTCGAGTTCGGCACGCTCGGTCCCGACCTGCGGGTCGTAGGCAGCCTGCCGTACAACATCAGCTCGCCGCTGCTGTTTCGGCTGGCGCGACACGAAGCTCAGTTACGGGATGTGCACGTCATGCTGCAAAGGGAAGTCGTGGCGCGCATGACCGCCGCGCCCGCTACACCGGACTACGGCCGGCTTACCGTCATGCTGCAGGCGAGGTTTGCGATCGCACGCCTGTTCGTAGTGCCGCCCGGCGCGTTTCGACCGCCGCCGAAAGTCGATTCGGCCGTCGCGCGATTGGTGCCACTGCGCGAAGCAAAGCCCGCAGTCACCGACAATGCGTTGTTCGCACGGGTCGTTGCGGCTGCGTTCGCGCAACGACGCAAGACGTTGCGCAATGCCCTGGCAACCATTTGCAGTGAATCGGCGCTGCGCGACGCGGAAATTGACCCTGCCGTCCGCGGCGAAACACTCTCGGTTGGGCAATTCGTGCGCCTTGCCAATGCGCTCGCGCGCATTTAAACGAAGAGTTGCGTCAGCGTCGTCTCGAGCCACGGAATCGGAATCATCAGCGCGAGTTGCGCGAGCACGATGACAATGAGCGGGGATAAGTCGAGCGTGCCGCCCAGTGGCGGAACGATCCGGCGAATCGGTCGCAAAAAAGGGAAAGTCAGCGCATTCAAGAGACCCGAAATCGGGCCGTCGGGCGCAACCCACGACAGGACCGCGTGCACCAGCACGACGACGATCAAAAGCCACAACGCCGCTTTGAGCAGCGCCACGAGCGCCGCCGTCAGCAGCAACAGCGCACCGGGACCGAACAGAGAGAAACCACGGCCGAGCAGCAAATAGTACGAAAGCAGCCAGAGCAACTGGAGGAGATACGTCGCGAGCAGCGACGCCCAATCGATGCCCTTCCAACCGGGAATTATGCGTCGCAGCGGCTTCGTAAGCCAATCCGTCAACGCCATCACCGCCTGTCCCAGCGGATTGCGAAACGGGGCGCGCAGGACCTGCATGACGAAGCGCAGCAGGAATGCATACGTGAATAAGCCGAACACGACGTCCAGCAGGTATTTGAGCGCTTGCTCCCACATCGTGATTACGGTGCCTTGGTGCTCACCGTTTCGCCCAATTCACGGGCGCGCGCCGCCGCGGCTTTGACGGCGGCGATGAACTTGCGCTTGACCGCGCCGGCGTCCAGCTCTGCGAGCGCCCGCTCCGTGGTCCCACCCTTTGACGTGACTCGCTCGCGCAAGGTGGCGGAACTCTCGCTCGAGCCTTGCGCGAGCTTAATCGCTCCGGCAAACGTCGCGTACGCCAGGGTTCGCGCATCGGCGGCATTGAACCCAAGTTCGCGTGCCGCTTCCTCGAGCCCCTCGAGAAAGTAAAACACGTACGCGGGACCACTGCCGGACACCCCGGTGACCGCATCCAGCAACTCTTCCCGCTCGCACCAGATAACCTGACCTACGGCCTCGAGCACCCGCGCGACATTGCGCCTGTTGCGTGCGTCGACGGCGAGCGAGGCAAACAATCCACTGATGCCCGCTCCCACGAGTGCGGGCGTGTTGGGCATCGCGCGCACCAGGCGCAAGTAACCACCGAGCCAGAGCGAAAGGTCAGCGAGTCGGGTGCCGGCAGCGATGGTCAGGATCACCGGGACCAGGGCGGCGTACGGCGCCAGCGCCTCCGCTGCCGCGCGCATCTGCTGCGGCTTGACCGCGAGAACTGCGATTTCGGCGCCCTCGATGGCACCCGCGGAAAGATCGGAGAAGAGCCCAACACCGGGAAAACGCGCGGCAAGAATATCTCGTTGCGCCGCCAGCGGATCGACGATGCGGAAGTCACGCGTAGCCGCGCCGCCGCTGACGAGCCCGCCGATTAGCGCGGCCGCCATGTTGCCGCCGCCGATAAAAGTGATATTCATTGCCACAAGAAAGGAAGAGGTGAAGGTCTCCGAGCCAATACAGGCGGTGCTTGTCAGCCCCGTTCCCCAAAAATCGCCGTGCCCACCCTGACCTGCGTCGCACCTTCGGCAATCGCAACTTCGAGGTCGGCCGACATACCCATCGATAGTGTATCGACCGGCAAGCCGGCCGCCGCGCAGGAGTCGTAGCACTTGCGCAGAATGCGGAATTGCGCGCGCAGTCTAGCAACATCTTGAGTCTGCTCGGGAATACCCATGATGCCGCGAAAGTGCAGCCGCGGAAGCGCCGCCACGTCGCGCGCGATCGCCAGAGCGTCGGCGGGAGCAACGCCGCGCTTGCTGATCTCGCCGCTGGCATTGACCTGCACGCAGATATTCAGCGGTGGAAGCGTCGCCGGCCGCTGCGCCGAGAGCCGCTCCGCGGTTTTCAACCGATCGACACTTTCGATCCAGTCGAAGGTCGCCGCGGCCAGTTTCGTCTTGTTGCTCTGCAGCGGCCCGATCAAGTGCCACTCTACGGCAGCCAGGTCGTTAAGCGCTGCGCACTTCCCCGCTCCTTCCTGGACCTGATTCTCGCCGAACGTGCGCTGCCCCAGCGCATGAAGTGCGCGCACCGCATCGGCGCTGAACGTCTTGGAAACCGCGAGCAACTGGACCGACTGTGGCGGCCGGCCTGTGGCTACCGCAGCGGCCGCGATGCGCTCGCGCACAGCTTGCCACGCCTTCTCGTAGTGGCTCATAATCGACTGGGAGTTGTCCCGAGCGCGTTTGGCACGCGATTTGCGTGCTCCAACTCGTTACGACGCGGTTGCCGTGCGAATGGTCCGACTGGCCGCCGCCACTTAGAATCGCCAAGGATTATAGATGGACATCACCGAGCTGCTGGCCTTCGCCGTCAAGAACAAGGCATCCGACCTGCATCTTTCGGCGGGATTGCCGCCGATGATCCGGGTCCACGGCGACATCCGGCGCATCAACCTGCCGCCGATGGAGCATGAGGACGTGCATGCCATGGTGTACGACATCATGAGCGACGCACAGCGCAAGATGTACGAGGAAAACCTGGAGTGCGACTTCAGCTTCGCGGTTCCGAACCTCGCGCGGTTTCGCGTCAACGCCTTCGTCCAGCAACGCGGCGCAGCGGCGGCGTTTCGCACCATCCCGGCTAAAGTACTGTCGCTCGAAGAGCTGAATGCGCCCAAGGTTTTCGCGGAGCTAACCAATCGCCCGCGCGGGTTGATCCTCTGTACGGGACCCACGGGGTCGGGCAAGTCGACGACACTCGCGGCGATGATGAATCACGTCAACGAGAACGCCTACGGTCACGTGCTGACCATCGAGGATCCGATCGAATTCCTGCACGAATCGAAGAAGTGCCTGATCAACCAACGCGAAGTCGGTCCGCACACGCTGTCGTTCGCCAACGCACTGCGCAGCGCGCTACGCGAGGATCCCGACTACATCCTGGTGGGCGAGATGCGCGACCTGGAAACGATTCGCCTTGCGTTGACCGCCGCCGAAACGGGCCATCTCGTGTTCGGTACGCTGCATACGAGTTCCGCGGCCAAGACAATCGACCGGATCATCGACGTCTTCCCTGCGGCGGAAAAGGAAATGGTCCGGGCGATGCTGTCGGAATCGCTGGTGTCGGTCATCTCACAGACGCTCTTGAAGACCAAGGATGGCCAGGGCCGTATCGCGGCGCACGAGATCATGATCGGCACTCCCGCGATCCGCAACCTGATCCGCGAGAACAAGGTGGCACAGATGTACTCGTCGATCCAGACATCGCAGTCGATCGGCATGCAGACGCTCGACCAATGCCTGGTCGAGCTGACGCGCCGCAATCTTGTCGGAACCGCCGAAGCACGTAATCGAGCCGTCAACAAAGACCTGTTCATGGGCGCCTGACCGCTCAAAATCCGCCAAGGGAACCGCATGGAACGCGAACGCGCCACCAAATTCATTCACGAGCTCCTTGACCTGCTCGTCAAGCAGAACGGTTCGGATCTTTTCATCACCGCGAGCTTCCCGCCGGCGATCAAGGTCGACGGCAAGATCACGCCGGTGTCGAAGACGCAGCTCTCGCCGCAGCACACAATTGAACTCGTGCGCAGCGTGATGAACGACAAACAGGCATCGGAATTCGAATCGACGAAGGAGTGCAACTTCGCCATCAGCCCGCCGGGCATCGGCCGCTTCCGCGTCAACGCTTTCGTGCAGCAGGGGCGGGTCGGCATGGTGCTGCGGACGATCACTACCGATATTCCGAAGTTCGATGAGCTGGGACTGCCGCCAGTGCTCAAGGACATCATCATGTCCAAGCGCGGGATCATGCTCTTCGTGGGCGCCACCGGCGCGGGCAAATCGACGTCGATGGCGTCGCTTTTGGGCTATCGCAACGAGAATAGCTACGGGCACATCATCACGATCGAGGACCCGATCGAGTTCGTGCACGACCACCGTAACTGCATCGTGACGCAGCGCGAAGTGGGCGTGGACTGCGAGGGCTGGCACGTCGCGCTCAAGAATTCTCTACGCCAGGCGCCTGACGTCATTCTCATCGGTGAAGTGCGCGAGCGCGAAACGATGGACTACGCAGTCTCGTTTGCCGAGACCGGCCACCTGTGCCTTGCGACATTGCACGCCAACAGCACGAACCAGGCGCTCGATCGCATCATCAACTTTTTTCCCGAAGAGCGGCGCGCGCAGCTGCTGATGGACCTGTCGCTCAACGTGCGCGCGTTCGTCGCGCAGCGGCTGATCCCTCGACGCGATGGCCGCGGCCGCGTCCCCGCCGTCGAAGTCATGCTCAACTCGCCACTTGTTTCCGATCTCATTTTCAAGGGCGATATCTCCGGCATCAAGGACCTGATGAAAAGGTCACGCGAGCTGGGGATGCAGACGTTCGACCAGTCGCTGTTCGACCTCTACGAAGCCGGATTGATCACGTACGAAGACGCGCTACGCAACGCCGATTCGTTGAATGACCTGCGGCTGGAAATCAAGCTGCATGGGAAGGAAGCGAAGAATCGCAACGTTTTTTCCGGCATCGGCAATCTCGACGTTGTGCCTGAGACGGTGCAGAACCAGATGTGAGGGTTACCTCGGCTGTCATGTATAGTTGCTGCAATGGCTGGCTTGGACGCCAAAACGCCGCACCCAACCGAGATCAAGCTGCATCAGAAGTCGCGCATTCTTGAGCTCGCGTTCGCGAATGGCAGCACCTTTCGTCTGCCCTACGAATTCCTGCGCGTCTACTCGCCGTCGGCGGAGGTTCGCGGTCACGGCCCCGGCCAGGAAGTCCTCCAGGTCGGCAAACGCGACGTTACAATGACCGAGGTCGAGCCGGTCGGCCATTACGCGATCCGGCCGAAGTTCTCCGACGGTCACGATACCGGCATTTACTCGTGGGATTATTTGTACGACCTGGGCGTGGGCCAGAGCGGGTTATGGCAACGCTACCTCGACCGTGTCGCCAAAGCCGGCGCGAGCCGCGACCCATCGCCCTAATTTAGCCCCGCAAGCGCATTGAAGCGAGACACGATCGCCCCCATCTAATGGAAGAACGCACACGATTCGGCTTTGAGGCCGTGTCGCCGGAGGAAAAGACGCAGCGCGTGCGCGGCGTCTTCGATTCGGTCGCGGGCCGATACGACCTCATGAACGACCTGATGTCGGGCGGCCTGCATCGCCTGTGGAAGCGCTTCGTCGTCGATATCGCGCAGGTACGGCCGGGTCAGCGCGTGCTTGACCTGGCCGGGGGCACCGGCGATCTGGCGCGGCTCTTCGCCCGGTGCGTCGGAGCCACGGGCAGCGTCGTCCATACGGACATCAACGGTACGATGTTGAAAGCGGGGCGCGACAAGCTGCTTGACCGGGGGTTCGTGCTACCGACGGTCCAGTGCAATGCCGAGGCGCTGCCGTTTGCCCCGCGCATTTTCGACGTCGTGTCGATCGCGTTCGGACTGCGCAACGTCACGCGCCAGGGCGTGGCGCTGGCGGAAATGCGCCGAGTGTTAAAGCCCGGCGGCGTGGCGCTGGTGCTCGAATTCTCGAAAGTGGCGGCGCCGCTCTCACTAGCGTACGATTGGTACAGTTTCAACGTGCTGCCCCGGCTCGGAAAGCTGGTTGTCGGCGACGAGGCGAGCTACCGCTACCTGGCCGAGTCGATCCGAGTCCATCCGGATCAGGAAGGATTGAAAACGCAGATGGAACACGCGGGTTTCGATCGGGTCCAATATCACAATCTGATGGCAGGCGTGGTGGCGCTCCACGCCGGCTGGGTTTACTGAGACGAACAGGGCGGGCGCTGGTTTGTCCAATTAAACGCCCACTTGAGTTCGATGCGGCCCCGGGAAATTTTCCCAAAGCCGCGAATGAACAACGTTACGGAGATCACCATGAAACGATTACTGACCGTCACACTTGCTGTTGTCGCGGCGACCGCACTCATCGCTGCCGACGTCGCGGACGCGAGACGCATGGGCGGCGGACGCAGCTTTGGCGCGCAGCGCCAAGTTACGCCGACGCCACCGGCGGCGCCCAGCGCCAATTCGGTCGCACC
>JBPCLS010000119.1:0-3288 GCA_051003055.1 Casimicrobiaceae bacterium | reverse complement strand
GAGCGGCCAGATTTCGCTCGGCAAGGAGTTTGCCGGGCGGCAAGTCCTCATCGAGGACGCCGCGCCGGGTGTTTGGATGGTGCGCACGGCCACAGTGGTCCCGGACAACGAGCGCTGGCTGCATACGCCTGAAGTGGCGGAGGGATTGTCACGGGCGCTCGCCTGGGCAGCGGAACATCCGGCACAGCCGACAGACTTGACCGCATTCAAGAAAAGGTTCGAGCATGACGAAGAAAGGCGCTCCGGCAAGCAACGAGCAAAGGGTCGTGGTCGATCTCAACAATCCCGAGTTTCTAAGAAGTTGGTTCTCGCTTAGAGATAAAAACGAGAGCGCTCGCGTCCTCAACACGCTGGAGAAGGTCACCCAATTGACTTGGGCGCAGGTCTACCACGACTCGGACCTAAAATGGGAGCGAATAACGCATCCGCCGCTGCCGTTTCCGGCAGGCATCGCTGCGGTCTACTCCATTCGCGTTACGCAAGCGCGCCGCGCTATTGTGTTCCGCGACCAACAAGCAATGCGTTTCCTATTGATTGCGGGAGCTCATGACGCGACCTATCCGAAAGGCAAGAGGAAGTAGGAAGACGTCAAGCTGACGATCGGATCGCGAATTCGACGCCGTTGTACAGCATAGCAACCGTCACCTCACTTCGGCGGCGCCGGGAATGAGATGAACGGTCCCTTTGGCTCGCGGTTGGGAGGAACGTAGTCGGGCGCGGGCGAACCAGCCGGTCCGACGTGCCGCAAATAGCGGTACAACGCCCGCACGTCGCGATCGTTCATATCCCGCAGGTTGAACCAGGGCATCGGCGGACGCCGCGCCTGGCGCGCATACGTCATCCATTGCTGCTCGGTCATTGTTTGCACGACAAGCCGCAAGTTGGCGGGGTAGGTCGTGCCCCAGGGCCCGCGGAACCCCAGCGAACTCCCGGTCATCCACAGTTTCTCGTCCACCTTGCCGTCAGCCTCGGGGTATCCGTGCGTGTGGCAATCGTTGCACGCGGCGATTTGCACGATGTACTTGCCCCGCTGGACGTCCGCCGCCGATCCCTTGCCGGCTTGCGGCTGGGCGGCGGATGTGCTGATCCCCGCGACGGTCACGATGATCAACACAAATAGCTTTTGGCCCTGCCAACCGGCACTCAACTTCTTCATGATGACGATCCTCTTTTTAGTTATCAGTCGTTGATGTCACGCGAGCAAACGGGTAAGCGCATTGCCTGCCTGTTCCAGCTCCTTGAATGGTCCCTGCTCGATCAACTTGCCCTCGTCGAGAACGAACACACAATCGAACTCCTGCGCCAGGTCCGCGCGGCCGAGCGCCCAGATTACGGTGCGCCCTTTGGCCCACGCGAGCACCGCGCGGAGCACGCGCAATTCGCTCGCCGGATCGAGGCCGGACGTCGGCTCGTTGAAGACTAGGATGTCGGGGTTCTTCATCAAACCCCGGGCAATCGCCAGGCACTGCCGCTGCGAATAGGACAGCCGCGACCCGCCGTTGCCCACCTGGTACTCGAGCCCCAATCGCACGAGCTCCGGCTTCATTCCCACTTCCCGTGCCACCTCGCGGACCAGCGCGCTGACCCGCGCCTGCGCATTGGCCTGCTCGAAGGCGACCCGCCCGAAGAGCAGGTTGTCCTGGATCGACAGCGCTGAGCTGAAGCGATCCGGGTCGAAGAATTCGACAACATCTTCACGATCGACGTAGCGGCGGCGGAATTCGGCGCGCGCTTCGACGATTTTGCGCTGCATCTCATCGTCGATGACGCCCAGGCGATGCCGCGCCACGATGAGCCGGAAGGTGAGCGCCAGCAGGCGCGCTTTCTCGTTATCGGAAATCGCCGCCAACTTGCCGTCGGCGATCTTGCCCACCAGCGCCCGAAACTCCGGTAGCTCATCCGCGCTGATGAAATTGTACTGGTCGAACAGCGCGCTGTCCGGCGCGACGTCCGCGAACAACTCCACCATCAGGCGCGCAACCTTTGCGCCTGCAGTGTAGAAGGCGTCCAAAAGGCCGATGTCGCGCAGCAGTTGCACAACTTCGGGGTTCTGCGGGAGATTGACGGGTTGGAAATCGGGATGCCGCGGTGTGCCGAACAGCAGGTTTTCGGCCACGCTGATGTTCGAATGATAAGTGGCGGGATCGAACAGCTCGACGAATGGTGCCAAGTCCTCGGTCTGCACCCGGTCCTTGATCTGTGCCCGCGCCTCGAGCCCTTTGGCCGCGAAGATGGGATTGGCGAGCGGGTCCGCGGTACTCGCCAGACCGAAACCCATCACGTCCTGGTCCATTCCCACGAGCGTAAGGACGCCGAGCGCGGCCTCGGTCATCTGGTTTGCGTTCCTCACGCCGGCGGCCACGTAATCGATCCAATCGGCGCGTATGTCATGCGGACTGTTGCCCGCCGCCAGCGCATCGCGAACGCGCGTCTGCTCCGTTTTCGCTTGCGCGGCGTCGTAGACCGCGGGTTGCACCGGCTGGTGCTTGAGGCCATAGAACAGGTTGTGTGCCAGCGTTCCAGAAAAAATGTGCGCGTTTTGCGTCGCGTAGGCGATCCGCCGGCCGGGCAGCGCTTGGTGCACGTCGGCAAAGTTGCTACCGCCGACATTGATGCGGCCGCCGCTCGGAAAGACGAGGCGCGCGAGCAGGTGCGTGATGTCGTCCTTGCCGCTGTGCCCCCCGCCCACCAACGCGACGTGCTGCCCGGGAGAAATGCGGAACGACACGCGATCGACACGATTGGTGATGCCGTTTTCGCTGTAGGTCAGGTCGGTGGCGGCGATCTCCCCGGCGAGCGAGGGAATCGTCGCGGGCGGATCCTCCATCAGCTTGCTGTCGACGAGCCCCGGCGGATCGAACTGCGACACGATTTGCTCGTACTTGATCCGCACGTCCTCCTTGGTCGAATACCAGTTCAGGAGTTCCTTCCATGGACTCAGGATGTCCTTGTACGCGGCGAGCACGGCGACCAGCGAGCCGAGCGACAAGCTGCCCTTGATGACCAGATATCCGCCCACCGAGTAGAAAAAGAACGGCGTGACCTGGGCCAGGAAATTGTTCAGGAACTTGACGAAATACTTGCGCCTGTAGATGTCGTAGCGAATCGCGTAGATCTTGCCCAGTCGCTCGCTGATGTCGGCGCGCTCCAGATGAAAAGTGTCGTTGCCGCGAATCTCGGTGGACCCGGCCACCGTATCCCCGATACGGTCGGAGAGTTGACGCGCGGTCTGCACCCGCTCTTTGCTGAGCAAGTTGATCTTGCGCTGCAAGCGCGGGATCAGATACA
>JBPCLS010000118.1:0-2928 GCA_051003055.1 Casimicrobiaceae bacterium | reverse complement strand
GATCTCGAGGTTCGCGGTGCGCGCGCGGGTTTCGACGATACGCTGTATCCGGCGCTTGTGCGCGATAGGGATGTTGCCGCAGCAAGCCCGGTTATCGAGATCGAGGCGAAGGTAGCCGGACGCAACGAATCGTTGCGTGTTCTCGGAGTCGATGCGTTCCGCGCCGGCATGGTTACACCCGCGCTGCTGGGCGCCAGTGAGGATTCGCTCGACGCATTGCAGCCGGACGCCCTGTTCGTCAGCCCAGCGGCAGCGGCGTGGCTCAACGCCGACATCGGCGACACCATCGGGATTCAGGCGGGGCTCTCCGAGATTCGTTTGCGCATCGCCGGATTCGTGCGTGCGGAGACGGCGCAGCGTTACGCGGTCATGGATATCGCCGCCGCGCAGGACGGCTTCGCGCGCGTCGGCCGGCTATCGCGAATCGATTTGCGCCTGCGTCCTGGCGCCGATGTCGCGACCGTACGTGCGCGGTTGCAAGAGTTGCTGCCCGCGGGCGTAATCGTTGAGCGACCTCAAGCCGCCGCGACTGCGACGACAAGAATGTCGCGCGCTTATCGCGTCAATCTGAATGTGCTCGCGCTGGTCGCGTTGTTCACCGGCGGGCTCCTCGTGTTCTCGACACAAGCGCTGTCGGTCCTGCACCGCCGTTCGCAGTTCGCGCTGCTGCGTACATTGGGTCTGCCGCGTCGGCGTCTGCTCGCTTTGCTGTTGGGGGAAGGTGCCGCCGTGGGATTGATTGGAGCGGCGCTGGGGCTCGCCGGCGGATACGCGCTGGCCGTTGGCACGCTGCACTGGTTCGGTAGCGATCTGGGGGCGGGCTTTTTTCGCGGTCTCGAACCACGCGTGCGCATCGAGCCGCTGGCCGCTCTCATCTTCGGCGCACTTGGCGTTGCAGCCGCGGTGCTCGGAACGCTGGCGCCAGCGATCGAGGCGGCGCGTGCCGCGCCGGCCGCCGCACTGAAAGCGGGCGACGAACAGCGCGTCTTCACGCAAATGCGCACGGCAGGACCGGGACTCGCGTGCCTTGGTGTGGGAGCAATCGCTACGTGGCTGCCCCCGATCGCCGGCCTGCCGCTCTTCGGGTATCTGGCGATCGCATTGTTTCTTACCGGGACGTTGCTGTTGATGCCGCGGTTCGCGGCACTCTTGCTGCGCGCCGTGCCTACGCCACATACTCCTTCCGCAGCCCTAGCGCTCCAACAGCTGCGCAACACCCCGGGGCAAGCCGGTGTGAGTCTTGCGACCATCGTCGCGAGCGTATCGCTGATGGTGTCGATGGCGATCATGGTTGCATCCTTCCGGCAGTCGCTCGAGGACTGGCTGGAACGCGTGCTACCCGCCGACGTTTACCTGCGCGCAGCTTTCACCGGCGACAGCGCCTTTCTCACCCAGGAAGATCAGCGCGCGATCGCAGCGTTGCCCGGCGTGCGTCGCGTCGACTTCCTGCGGGTACAGAGTCTGCTGCTCGATGCCGGCCGGCCACGCATTGCGCTGCTCGCGCGAGACCTGGATCCCGACGATCCCGCACGGCATCTGCCGCTCGTCGACGACGCAACGCATAAAGGAACGCCCGGGTCGCCTCCGGTCTGGGTCAGCGAAGCAATGGTCGATCTGTACGGCTACACCGTGGGGCGCGAGATCACGCTGCCGCTTGCAGCACGGGCCTATCCCTTTACGGTGGCAGGTATCTGGCGCGACTACGCCAGGCAACAGGGCGCCGTCGTGATCGATCGTGCGTTGTACACGCGGCTGACCGGCGATGCGACGGCGAACGACGCGGCGTTGTGGCTCGCCTCCGGCGCGGATTTGACGACCCTTCGGCGCGAGCTCGCAGCGCGCATCACCGGTGGCGACAAGATCACGCTGACGACACCCGGGGAGATTCGCGCGCTGTCGCTCGGGGTGTTCGATCGCACGTTTGCCGTCACGTACGCGCTTGAGGCCGCCGCCGTCATCATCGGCCTCACCGGCCTGTCGTCGTCTTTCGGCGCGCTGGTGCTCGCCCGGCGGCGCGAATTCGGCGTATTGCGCCATCTCGGTATGACGCGCCGGCAGATCGGCGAGATGCTCGCGACCGAAGGCCTGGCCGTCAGCAGTGTCGGATTGACAGTCGGGCTCATCCTCGGCGGAATCATCAGCCTGATTCTCATCTACGTCGTTAACCGGCAATCGTTTCATTGGAGCATGAGCCTGCACGTGCCGTGGCTCGCGCTGTCCGTGCTGGCCGCCGCGTTGCTGGTGCTGGCCATGCTGACGACGCTGGGCAGCGCGCGACACGCGATGGGGATTGACGTCGTCCGCGCCGTGAAGGACGACTGGTGAACGTATTGGCGTGGCGCTTCGCGCGCAGTGCCTTTTCTTGAAGTGCGACTGGAAACGGCTCATCGCAACCCGGCTCTGCTAAACTAGACTTAGTTCAACCGAATTGGAGTACGAATGGAACAAGTAAACATCCACGAGGCAAAAACCAATCTTTCGAGATTGGTGGATCGAGTTGCCGCGGGCGCTGAAATCGTGATCGCCAAAGCCGGTAAACCACTCGCAAAGTTAGTTCCATATGCATCCGGCAAACCCGAACGAAAATTCGGACTGATGAAAGGGAAAATCAGGATCTCGAAGGATTTCGACGCACCCCTTCCCGACGACCTGCTCGACGCTTTCGAAGGCAGGAAGTGAGACTCTTACTCGATACGCAAGTTTATCTCTGGATTTTGGCGGCTTCGCCAAAGTTACCCCGGAGGGCGCAAGAACAAATCAGAGAAGCGGCCGCGGTTTATGTAAGCGCGGCGTCAATCTGGGAAGCGGCGATCAAGATTGGAGTTGGAAAACTCAGCGTAGCGATTGATGATGTGCTGGATAACATCCAACGCAGCGGCTTTCTTTCCTTGCCCGTTCAACCGCAGCATGCCGCTTTGTTGGCAACCC
>JBPCLS010000117.1:0-6665 GCA_051003055.1 Casimicrobiaceae bacterium | reverse complement strand
AGCGCGACCTGGCGCTCATCCACCGGCTCGATCTGCGCTTGCGGTACGCGCTCGAGACCCATGCGCATGCGGACCACACCACCTGCGCGGCGCGACTGCGCGAAGCGACCGGCGCGCTCGCAGCGGCGCCGATTGGTTGCGGCATTGCGCCAGCCAACATGCAGTTGCAAGACGGCGACGTCCTCCTGTTCGGCGTCGAGGAGCAGATCACCGCGCTGCATACGCCGGGACACACCGCGGGCAGCATGACCTACCTCTGGAGCGGCAACGTATTCACCGGTGATGCGCTGCTGATAGACGGCTGCGGACGCACCGATTTTCAGGGCGGCAGCGCCGGCGCGCTCTTCGACAGCATTCACGCGAAGCTTTTCACGCTACCCGACATCACGCGCGTGTTCCCGGCACACGACTACTGCGGGAATCATGTGTCAACCATCGGCTGGGAAAAGCGGCACAACGCGCGGCTCGCGGGCCGCGAACGTGCTGCGTTCATCGAACTCATGGACCATCTCGATCTCCCCCGACCGAAGATGATCGACATCGCGGTGCCCGCCAATCAACAGCTCGGTATTCCGCATGGCGCTTGAGGCTGTCGGGTCCAAGGAGGGCGAAGGCATGGATCCCGCTGCGATCCGCGAGCGTGCGCTAGCGCGGGCGCGCGAGATTGGGGCCCCGTTCCGCGGCTTTCTGCTCCCTGCGGAAGCGTGGGCGCTCTTCGCCAGTGGCGAGGCCGAACTGGTCGATACCCGCACGCACGCGGAGCGCGACTGGGTGGGCTACGTGCCGGGCGGCTTGCACATCGAGTGGTACGGGTACCCGAGCCAACGTTTGAACGAACGTTTCCTGGACCAGCTTCGCGAGAAGGTGCCGCGCGATCGTCCCGTCGCGTTTCTTTGCCGAAATGGCGTGCGGTCGCGAGCTGCGGCGGCGCTCGCTACGGGAGATGGCTATGGAGAGGCATTCGATATCCTCTACGGATTTGAGGGGGACGCGAACGCGCGTGGCCAGCGCGGTACGATCAACGGCTGGCGTTTCGCCGGGTTGCCCTGGCGGCAGGATTGACCGTTTCCCGATCCGAACGAAAACACCCGGCGCTTTGACCGGCCGTTGGTGCTCTCGAGCCTGTTAGTCCTGCCGTCCTTGTTCCAGGATCGCGAGAGCGCGTGACACGAGGTCGGTGTCGTTGTCGGGAATCCGGCCTTGCGGCGTCATCTCGTCGACGACGTTCGGCAGCACCTGCGCGAGGCCGTCGGCGGCCTCGTCGTTCGACATGCCGAGCTGCTGCGCGATCCGCCCGAGTTGTCCCTGCCCGAAGATCTGCGATAACGCGTCAGGCGAGATCGGCATGTTTTGCCCGGGGCTGATCCACGACTGCGCCTGTTTGCCGAAGCCCGCCTGTTGAAACTTGCCGAGCATCCCTTGCAGCCCGCCGCTCTGCTGCAAGATCTGCAGTGCGATCTGCAGCAGTGGATTGCGAGCCGGGACCGATTGTCCGCCGCGCATCATGCCGCCGATCACGTTTCCGAGTAACCCGTCGAGTAGTCCCATGTTGCGCTCCTAGAGAACGAATCGTTGGAGAATCATTATGCGCCGCGTTGCATTGCAATGGTACTTCCCGCTGACGACCCCGCGGCATGCGCAGGGTCGCTGGCATTCGAGACCGGGACTGCCGTTACTTCTTCGGTGATTCGTCCTTGCTCTTCGCGTCCTTGGTGGACTTGTCCTTGGCCTTCGTGTCCTTGTCAGCCTTCGGCTTGGGGTCCTTGTCGGCTGTTGCCTTCGTCGCCTTGTCCTCAGCCGCGGATTTCTTGTCGTCGGACCGGGTTGGTGCAGCCGCCGCCGGAGCAGCGGCCTTGGCGGACTCGGATTTGGCGGCTGCAGGTGCCGGCGCGGCAGTCTTGGTGGGTTCGGCCTTCGCAGGCGCAGTTGCCGGTGCGGCAGTCTTTGCCGGTTCGCTCTTCGCAGGTGCAGCTGCTGGCGTGGCAGTCTTTGCCGGTTCGGTCTTCGCAGGCGCAGCTCCCGGTGCGGCGGTCTTTGCCGGTTCTACCTTCGCCCGTGCGGCGGGCGCAGCCGTCTTTGCCGGTTCTACCTTTGCTGGGGCTGCGGGCGCAGCCGTCTTCGCCGGCTCGGACTTGGCCGGCGCGGGAGACGCACCCCTCACCGAGATGTCGCCTTTCAGCCTTTCGAACGTCTTGTCGCCAATTCCCTTGACATTGTCGATGTCCTCGACGCGCTTAAATGGACCGTTGGCCTTGCGGTAATCGATGATCGCTTGCGCCTTGACCGGACCGATGCCGGGCAACGCCTCGAGTTCTTCCTTCGACGCGGTATTGATGTTCACGGCGGCCAGCGCGAAGCTCGACATAACAAGGAACACCAAGGCCAGCAACATACGTTTCATAAAGGGTCTCCCAATATATTGTTGATCCGCAGTCGCGGCTCCTCGCGCAAATGCGCGGGTGCGGGCATCAACGCGTGACGAATACTAGTATAACGATTCTCTAAAACGTTTACTGGTAGGCCTTACTATGCCATTATGCCTTCCCAGGCTGATCAACGGTCTGGGAGGACGACAATGGCAGGAAAGACAGGACGACCGGCACTGATTATTTCGGCGGATGAGCGGGAGAAGCTGGAGCGGTTGAGGAATTCGCGCAAGGCGCCGAAGCGGGAAACCGAGCGTGCCGCTATTCTGCTCAGGTATGCCGCGGGTGATGGCCCCACGGCGATTCAACAGCAGTTGGGAGTGAGCCGGCCCACTATTTACAAATGTATCGACAAGGCGCTGGCGGCTGGGGCGCAGTCGGGACTGAAGGATCGGTATCACCGCTCCAAGGAGCCGGTGATCACGCCAGAGGCGAAGGCATGGGTGTTGAGTCTCGCGTGCACGAAGCCCCAAGAGCACGGATTGGCGGCGGAGTTGTGGACGCTCTCCGCGCTTGCGCGCTACAGCCGCGAGCACGCCCCTGCCCAAGGCCATGGGAGTATTGCGCGCGCCGGCAAGGCGACCATCTGGCGGATCCTCAATGCCGGGGAGATCAAGCCGCAGAAGGTGCAGTACTACCTCGAACGGCGCGATGCGCAGTTTGAGCAGAAGATGCGCGAGGTGTTGATGGTCTACCAGGAGGTTAGCCTGCAAAATGCCGCGCGCGCCAGCGGAGAGGACGCCAGTTCGGTCATCACCGTGAGCGTGGACGAGAAGCCAGGCGTTCAGGCCATTGGGAATACTGCCCCTGATCTGCCACCCGTACCTGGGAAGTACAGCACGTGGAGCCGGGATCATGAGTACAAGCGGCATGGAACCTTGTCCATTCTCGCCGCCGTCGACTTGCACAACGGTGAAGTCGTCGCCCAGGTTCACCCGCGCCACCGTAGCCGAGAGTTCATTGCGCTGCTCAAGGAGCTTGATGCGCACTACCCCAAGCAGTGCACTATCCGCGTGATCCTGGACAATCATTCGGCGCATATTTCCAAGGAAACCATGGCCTACCTCGCTTCGCGGCCCAACCGATTTGTCTATGTCCACACCCCGAAGCACGGTTCCTGGCTTAACTTGATCGAAACCGTGTTCGGAAAAATGGCTCGCACCTTCCTCAAGAGCATACGCGTGCAGTCTCGCGAGGAACTCAAGCAACGAATCTTGCAAGGGGTTCGGGAGATGAATCGCGCCCCGGTGGTTTTCCGGTGGAAGAAATTCGATCTGGCGTTGGTCTAATAGTAAGCGTTTTAAGGAATCTATATACTAGGTATCGTTGCCAAACGTCGTGCAGGTCTTCCCGCGTATAGCCTTTGGGGACCGAGACGCCATCCCGAACGTTCCTAGACGTGACACCGTACCGCTTAAGACGCATCGCCAAGCCACGCGAATTCAACGGCTTCCCCCCTAATTCGCACCACGGCGATTCCTCCAGTGCGTTGAGGCCTTCGAGGATGGCGACGGTGGGCATCGCGTCCTGGTCGCCGAACAGCCGCCGAAGATCGCTCAACAGCCTGATGCCCAAGCCAGGCGCTCTCCCCCTATATGCCGCTACTCCGCTACAGCCGCTTCGCGGGCACGTTGCGGCCAGTCGCCGCCGGCCAAGTCGGCGATCGCAATCAGCGGTTCCCACGCTTCGGCCCGGCGGTCGGCGACCCCTTCCGGAAGGTCCGGCCAGGCGTCGCCGGCGGATTCGCCGACGGCTGCTGCCCAGACGGCCAGCCGATTGCGCAGCAGGTGGCCCTCGCACTCGTTGGTCCGCAAACGGTACGGTTCAACATATTCGCCGGCCGAACGGCGACGCATCCCGATCACGATCGAGCGCGTGGTGATGGTATCCGGTAGATCGCCTATGCCGGCGAGTGCCACGGCCGCGAACACCGCGAAGTCCTGCACCTCATGGCGCGGTCCCACGCACCGCGGTATTGATGCGCCACGCCGGTAACCAGCGTTTAGAAGTGCGCGCAAATCTTCGTTTTGGTCGTCCTTGCCGCGTCGCGTGAAGATCGTATCCACTTCATCGAATAGCAGCGTGACCTGTTGCTGCGCCAGCTTTCTGAAAATCGCTGCGACCGATGGCGACAGGATTAGCATCGATCTCGGCGTCAACACGTCGAGAATTTCCAGCAGTCGTGTCTTGCCGCTCTCAGGCTCCGGACTCAAGGCGGCGAGCCGCGGCGTTGTGTGAAAGTGCTCGACCATGTGAGCGTGCGCGGCCCAGAGCGCTACCGCATCAGCACACCACGCGGACGGGAACGCGACGAAGCGAAGAACGAAGGTGCGAACGTCGGATAGCAGCTCATCGCCGTTAGAATCGGCCGATGGGGCGCCGCCCAAGTCCGCGATGAATTCATGCAGCATGGGCCGCTTCCCTCATCGCGAGATTCGGATCGATGGTCGAGATCAGGCGCGGCGTGCAGTCAATGAGCAAGAGCCGCTTCGGCCGCGCCTGTTTGATCGCAGCGATGGCGCTGCGCACGCGGACATCGAGTTCGCCTCTGCGGAAGACGATGACTTCGAGACCGCGACACCATCCCCAGTCGAGCGCTGCCGGATCGCGATCGTCGGGAATACTTACACCATATCCGATGCCTGGCCGACGCAAGCCGTGCAGCGCTACCGAAACGGTGGGGTCTTTCAACGTAAGACCGCGACGCCGGGCATCGGCGAGCACACGCGCGTATGCCGGCAGCGCTCTCGTCATGACTGCCTCCGCGGTGCGGCCAGCTGGGTCATCGCGCTTTCGTGAATCAGGCGCGCCACTTCTGGATAACTCCGCAGGATGGTTTCGACGAACGCTTCGAATGACGCGAACGGCATTCCCTTCTTGTCGGTAGCGGACTTCCATAGTCCGTCACGGAGGATATAGCCCAGGAGTTGCGGTACGGCGCGGTACAGGGTGGACGTTCCGCTCGCCATCATCTGCTGCACTTCGTTGACCAGTTCGTCGTTAGGCAGTATGCGCATGACTGCCTCCATGATCAGGTCGTCGAGATTGCCCCCGATCGATGTGGGCAGTGAAACCATGCAGCCGCAGCTGCGCAACGGCCTGCAACGCAGACAACTCGTTCGCGAACCGACTCCAAAGCCGAAGACGGCCGAAGGCGCGAACCAAACGCTAAACGGGCGCGCCGTTTGATCAGTGTGGCGGATTAAAGTACTGTAGGGGCTCGTCTGTTGTTCTGTTTCCACACTCACGCCCGGTGCTAGCCGGGCGTTGTGTTTGGGGGGTCGGGCGGTCTCATGCTACCGCCTTGCTGCCCGCCACCGCCTCTGCGATTCTCGCCTCCAAGTAAGAGTCGAGCGACCGCTGCGGTACAAGTGTTTTCTTCCCGGCCTTGACGACGGTCAGGCGGCCGGCGTGAACTTCCTCATAGAATTTCGAGCGACCGATCGAGAGCAGCTTCCGCGCATCCTCGACGTTGTGCAGCAACTTTTCCATGTCCACCCTCGTTTAAAAAAACGTGAGCGGATTTTGCGGACGAGCGGGCGAATCTCCTAGGCGCTATTCCTTCGGATTGCGTCCACGTCCTAAAATAACGACGCGACGCAGGAACGACTCGACGGCATCGCGTCGCGCATGAAACATCTTCCGCACGCGCGAATCGTCGACACCGAACGCGTCGGCGACGTACGCTATCGCCGCTTCGCGCTGGTCGCCTTTGGTCGTCATCCTCGTTGCCACCATCAGCGCTACGGTATCGTCGCCGGGAAGCTTGCGACGTGCGCGCGAACGTCGGATTCCCTCGCCTCCTTGGGGCCTTCAATCGATTAGCCTCTTCGCGCAGGATGACAGCGATCATGCCCCGGTCCCAATCGGATGTGGGCAGTTCCCCGCGTTCAATGCCGGCCGCCACCGACTCACACCACGCCCGCTGTTGCTCTAGCGCAGTCTGCCGGCCTTCATCCAATGACCCAGGGCCTAGCAAGTGAATTGCCCGTTCGGGGCGCGTGACTTTCTTCATCGCTCGCGCACCATCGGCAGCACGGACGCACCATCACGCGCCGCAATCAATTGCAGTTCGTACCAGCGCATCAGTTCGCGCCGCAGCGCCAGCCGTTGCGCGCGGTCGTATGCAGCCGCTACTTTGTTTCCGACCACATGATCGAGCTGCGCCTCGATGCTGTCGCCATCCTTGCCGGCTTCGCGCGCGATGGTGCTAAACGCGCTGCGCCAACTGTGCGGAGA
>JBPCLS010000116.1:0-2929 GCA_051003055.1 Casimicrobiaceae bacterium | reverse complement strand
CCCAGGCCGAACAGACCGTCATCATGCTGCTCTCGTTTGCGGAAAAGAATCCCGGCATGACGCGCGTGCTGATCGGCGAGGCGCTGGTCAACGAAGACGAGCGGCTGCAGGCGCGCATCAATCAACTATGCGACCGGCTCGAAGCCGCGTTGCGGCAATCGCTGCGCATCGGCCAGGCGGCGAATTCCTGGCACGGCGACGCGCCGGCGGACGCGGCGGTGCTGCTCGCATATGTATTGGGACGCTGGCAGTTGTTCGCGAAAAGCGGCTTCAAACGCGCTCCGCAGGATGGCTGGGCGCTGCAGCGCAAATTTTTGTTTGGTTGAGGGTAAGTGAGCGGGAAGAAGGCGGTATGGCCAGTTGGCTTCGCACCATGACACGTCAGTTTTTGGCCGCACTGTTCGGATGCACCCTCTTGGCCGCGAATGCTGCGCAACCGCTGCCGGAATCCCCGCCGCGTGCGCCGACCGAGTTCGAATCTGCAGTAGAGCACCTCGATGCTGCGTTGCGCGATCGCGTGCTGGTACGTGATGATGCGCGGGCGCGGTTCATCGCCGCGCAGTTCGCACGCGCCGATCCTGATCTCCTCGTGCGGGATCTCGCGGCCGCGTTCGCGCGCGAGCCGCGCGAAATCCTGTACTTGGCGAGTCTTGCGTCCGCCTGTATGGAGCGCACGCTTCCGGTTCGTCCCGAATGCGCTGCAACCGACTATCTGGCGCAATGGTCTTTTCGTGATGGCGACAATGCCTTGCCTTGGCTGTTGTTGGCCGAGCGTGCCCGGCGGCGGAATGACTTAGCGACGATGGCAGCGCATGTGAATGAAGCAGCGCAACAGCCTCGCTTCGATGAATACTCGTCGCGGATGCTGGCCGCGTACTGGAAGGAATTGGAACCGCTGGCCCGCCCAGGGGAGCGGGGCACCGCTGCGATGCTCGCGCGTTTGTATGCGAATTCGTGGCCCGTCGCAATCGATGCGCCGATCCTTGCGGTATGCGCACCCAGGCGAATGGCGACCGATGAAGCGCTGCGTGCGGCGTGCGGCGGCATTGGCAAAACGATGGCGCAACGGGGTTCGACGATACTTGCCCGCGTCCTCGGCGCGGGCCTCATGGAACGCTCGGTGTCAGCCAGCGCGAAGGGTGCCGTAGCACGCGACGCGGATGCTCTGCTCCGGCAACTGCAGGTCCGCTGCGGCGATTCTGACGCGCAGGTTTCTCCCGGACTGGAGTCGGCGGAACCGCGAGAACGCGGTCGGGCATCCGAACTCGCCGTAGCGCTTGTGGTCGACGCCATCGCCACCGATGAAACGACCGCATGCGAGCGACAATTGGAGCGGCTCCAGCGGACGAAGTGACGTAGTCGATGCACTCATCGGAATCCGCACACCGGACATTTCGGGTCGCGCGGCACCTGCACTTCGCGCCACTGCATCGCCAACGAGTCGAGGAGGAGCAAGCGACCGGCCAGCGACACGCCGACACCGGCGATCAGCTTCAAAGCCTCCGCCGCCTGCAGCGAACCGACGATGCCCACGAGTGGCGCAAACACGCCCATGGTTGCGCAGCGGGTTTCCTCGAGGTCCTCGCCTTCGCCGAACAGGCAGTGGTAGCACGGTGATTGCGGATCGCGCGGATCGAAGACGGCGATCTGTCCGTCGAAGCGGAGCGCGGCACCGGAGACTAAAGGCTTTGCCGCGGCGACGCATGCGCGATTCACCGCATGGCGCGTGGCGAAGTTGTCGCAGCAGTCGAGCACGACCGACGCATCGGTGATCAGCGGCGCCAGATCGCCAGGTCCCACCCGCGAGCGTACTCGCTCGATCCGCACATCGGGATTGATCGCGGCGATTCGTTGCGCGGCAGCGTCCACTTTTGCCGCACCCAAATCGCCGGTCGCATACAGGATCTGCCGCTGCAGATTGGTCAGATCGACGTAGTCGGAGTCGCAGATCGTGACGGTGCCCACGCCGGCCGCGGCCAGAAACTGCGCCGCGGGGGCGCCCAGGCCGCCGAGCCCCACCACGAGCGCGCGGGCAGAAGCGAACTTGGCCTGGGCCTCCGGTCCCAGCTCGTTCAGCAGGATATGTCGGCTGTAGCGCAGAAGCTGCGAGTCGTCCATGATCGGTTGCAGGATAGCAAAGGGCGATCAGCGAGAGTGCATTGGAGCAGGTAAACAAAAACGCCCGGGAATGCCGGGCGTTTTGGCCAAAAATGTGAGGCGGCTACGGCTTGACCGGCACCGGTGTCGGCACGACGCTATTGGCCGCGACTGCTTTGGTGGAAGCAATCACCGGCGCGCCCTTCAGGTGGTTCAACGCCTGCTGCAACTGGAAGTCTTCAGGCGAGCCGAAATCCACGCGCGGCACGGGCGGCACTACTTCTGCCTTGTCCGTGGGTTTCGGCGTTTCATTCTTTGCGCCTGGTACAGCGTCGGGTTTGCTGACGTTGATGCGCGCGTCGAGCGCAGCGTCGCCTTTGGCACCGCCCACTCTGGCGGTTTCAAGGTGCCGCTCCAGGTTCGCCTCGCGAATGCGGTTCGAATTGCGGCCGTCGTCGACGATGATGTCGGGCTCGATGCCTTTCGCCTGGATCGAACGCCCGCCCGGCGTGTAGTAACGCGCGGTCGTGAGTTTCAAGCCCGCGTTGTTACCAAGCGGCAGGATGGTCTGCACCGAGCCCTTGCCAAAGGTGTTGTTGCCGATCACCGTCGCGCGCTTGTGGTCCTGCAGCGCGCCGGCGACGATTTCCGACGCGGACGCCGTACCGCCGTCCACCAGCATGACCATCGGCACTTTCTTGACGCCTGCGGGTAGATCGCGGAAGTAATCGTCGCCACGACGCAGGTAATTTTCGCGGCTGGCGGTCAGGCGCATCCGCGCATCCACCGTGCGGCCGTCGGTGTAGACGACCAGCGCGTCTTTGGGCAGGAA
>JBPCLS010000115.1:0-2572 GCA_051003055.1 Casimicrobiaceae bacterium | reverse complement strand
GCAGACGCAGTGCTGCACGCTGACCGATATGAGCTGGTTTTTCAGCAAAGCGGCGTTGCTGACGTTCGGCGGCGCGTACGCGGTGCTGCCCTATGTCTATCAGGGGGCGGTGACGGATGCCGGCTGGCTGACCGGCGCGCAGATGATCGACGGTCTTGCGCTGGGCGAGACCACGCCCGGACCGCTGATCATGGTCGTCGCCTTCGTTGGCTTCGTCGGCGGCTATAGCGCCGGACTTTTCGGTCCGGAGAATCTGGCGCTCGCCGGCATCATCGCGGCGTGCGTCGCCACGTTTTTCACCTTTTTGCCGTCCTTCCTGTTCATTCTCGCCGGAGGGCCGCTGGTCGAATCGACGCACGGGCAACTTAAATTCACGGCGCCGCTGACGGGGGTGACGGCTGCCGTCGTCGGCGTCATCGTCAACCTGGCGCTCTTTTTCGCTTGGCATGCTTTCTGGTTGCGCGGGTGGCAGGAGGGTGCGCTGCACGGATTCGATCCCGCGGCATTCGCGATCGGCGCCGCTGCCGCACTCGCGCTTTTCCGATTCAAGGCAGGGGTGATCCCGGTCATTCTTGCGTGCGGAACGGCAGGACTCGCGGTCTTGTTCGCATTCAATCGAGCGGCAGGCTCTGCGTGATAGAACTGTGAAATGATTCGCGGGGCCTGAAGACGATGGCACCATCGGTCACGCCGTGATTTCGCTGCGCTCCGTTAGCAAAGCGTTCCGCGTTCCCGTTCCGCGTACCGTTTTGCACGAGACTTCGCTCGAAGTGGCACGCGGCGAATACGTCGCCGTGATGGGCGAGTCGGGGACCGGCAAATCGACTCTGCTCAATTTGATCGCGGGACTCGAACGACCCGACACCGGCACGATCGTCGTTGCCGACGTCGACTTCGATGGCTTGCACGACGACGCACTCACGGCATTGCGCCGCGAGCGAATGGGCTTCGTGTTCCAGGCGTTTCACGTATTGCCCTACCTGTCGGTGCGGGAGAACGTGGCATTGCCACTTGCGCTGCTCGGCCTGCGCGGTCCGGCGGCGGCAGATCGGGTCGCACACATGTTGGAGGCAGTCGCGTTAGGGGAGCGCGGTAACAGCATGCCGCGTGAATTGTCCGGTGGCGAACTGCAGCGGGTGGCAATCGCCCGGGCGCTCGTCCATCGCCCCGCAATCGTGCTGGCGGACGAGCCGACAGGCAACCTCGATCGCAATACCGCGGCGCAGGTGGTGAAACTCCTGCGGGACACGATCAAAGCGCAGGGGGCGACTGGCGTTTTGGTCACGCATTCGCGAGCCGCGGCGGCGTCGGCCGATCGTATTCTCGCGCTGCGCGCCGACGGCCTGCACGAAAGCGCGCGGGACGCGCCGGAGTCATGATCGCAACTTCGCCGTCACCGCGAGCGTACTAGCCGCGATTGCCTGCCGCAGCGAAACGGGCGCCGGCGGCGTGAAACCACTACAAGTCTGCCTCCAATTACAACGCGCTCTGTAATTTTTACCAAGTCCGCCGAGTCAATCGGCGACGCGATGTCAAAGCGCCCTCGTGACGCTCGCACAAACTGGGTGGCATGCTGATTGCTCATCCAATGAGTCCGAGATCCGGCCTTCAATCGGATGGCCGCCTCCTCTCGGTGCAAAAGTTTTCGTTTTCAATAGGAGATACAAAAATGACATCACCGCAAAACCATCGTCTGACCGTGATCGCCGTGACCGCCCTCGTATTTGCGTTGGGCGCCGGGTGTGAAAAGAAGACGACGACGACCGGAACGGCGCCGAGCACCACCCCGCCGGCAACGACCAGCTCGACCACCACAGTGACGCCAGCGCCGAGTATCGACAAAGCGATGACCAAGGCTGGCGATACGGTGGCGGATGCTGCGATCACCACCAAAGTAAAGACGGCGATGCTGGCGGACTCGGACGTCAAGGGATTGCAGATCAGTGTCGATACGGTGAATGGCGTCGTAACGCTGACCGGTACCGTGGACAACAAGAGTCATATCGACAAAGCGGTGTCGCTGACCAAGGGCATCGAGGGCGTGAAGTCCGTCGAAAATAAACTGACGGCAAAAGCAGGCTGATCGCACAGCGATCTGAATTGGTGCTGTTCTAGCACCCAGCAGTTATGCTGCGGGCGTCTTTCGTGGACGCCCTGTGGATGCTTGATCCGTCGGTCTTTTGGAACCACGCGGCCGTCGATCGTCGTTGCTAAGCGAACTAAGCGAAGCTGGTAGCCGGCATGATGGCCGCCTTGACCCAAGCGGCGTGCGTCTCGATTGTGCGCGCCACGCTCGGCGGCGCGCTTGGCGGCAACCGGATGCGCGTCATCCTCGCCGTACTCGCGATTGCGCTAGGTGTGGCGCTCGGTTTTGCCGTGCAGTTGATCAATCAGACGGCAATCGCCGAATTCGCGAGCGGGCTTGCGTCGCTCGCCGGGGACACCGATCTCGAGGTTCGCGGTGCGCGCGCGGGTTTCGACGATACGCTGTATCCGGCGCTTGTGCGCGATAGGGATGTTGCCGCAGCAAGCCCGGTTATCGAGATCGAGGCGAAGGTAGCCGGACGCAACG
>JBPCLS010000114.1:0-3730 GCA_051003055.1 Casimicrobiaceae bacterium | reverse complement strand
TTCCAATGAACACGTCGGGTTGCACGCCTTTGGCCCTGGTGGCAGCCTCGAAATTGCGGCGCGTGGTTGAACCGCCCTCGCGCGCGATCATGCGTTCGCCGTTGAGTTCTGCGAGCTTGATCGACTTGCGGTCTGCGAGCCGATGATCGGTCCGCGCGAAAACGACGATGCGGTGGCGCCGGTATGGAATCGTGAGTAGTCGTTCGTCGTTGTCGATATGCGCGAGCACAGCCACGTCGGTGAGGTAGGCGATGAGGTCGCGCTGTACATCAGCGGAATTGCCGATCGACACGCTCACGCGAATGCCCGGGTAGCGGGTCGAGAAGGCAGAAATCATTTCCGTCACGTGGTAGGGGCCGACCGCGCCGATGCGCAATTGTCCCGTGCGCAGGCCCTTCGACTCGATGAGGAACGCGCGCGCCTCCTGCTCCTCGGCGAACATGCGCATCGTGATGGCGTAGAGGTCGCGGCCGGCCGGCGTCAGTTCCGAGCGGCGGTTGCGGCGGTAAAACAGCTCAACGCCGAATTCCCGTTCCAATGCGGAGACTTGCGCCGTCAGCGTCGGCTGACTGACGTTGAGGAGGCCGGCGGCGGACACAAAGCCGCCCGCCTTTGCCACGGCGTGGAAGGACCGGAGGTGCGTCGTTCTCATAGCTTTTTTCTATCTATTCCGTGAAAAAAATCAATTTGTGATGCTGGCTCGCTGCTGTCAGTCTTCTCCCAACGGACACAAGAGCCGTCGCAGTCGATAGGAGGACTCCTTGGTTTGGACCTACGCCAATCCGGTCCGGGTCGAGTTCGGGCCTGGTGCGTTGAGCCGGATCGCGGCGCGCATCGGCGGACGACGCTGGGCGCTGGTCACCTATGACTTGCCGGCCTTCAAGGCGAAGGCGGCGGAGATTGCCGCCACGGCGGGTAAGCCCATCGTCACCATCGACAACATCGTCGCCAATCCGGACTTCGCCGACCTCGTAGGGTCGTGCCGGCAATATGCCGAGGCCGATCCGGCGCCTGAGGTGATCGTTGCGCTCGGCGGCGGCTCGATCATCGACGCCGCCAAGGTGCTTGCCGCCAGCGATGGGTCATTCGACACGGTGCGCGACCATCTCACGACCAAGACCCCGCTGGATGCACGCTGCATCACCCCGATCATCGCCGTTCCATCGACGGCGGGAACCGGCAGCGAAGTCACGTCCTGGGCGACGGTGTGGGACAGCGCCAATGGCCAAAAATATTCGCTTGCCAATGCGGCCCTCTATCCGAAAGCCGCCATCGTCGATCCGGCCCTCGCGCTCAGCGCCCCGCGCGCCTTGACGCTTGCGACCGGCCTCGACGCGTTGTCGCACGCGCTCGAAAGCATTTGGAACGTCAGCGCCAATCCTGTTTCGGCGACGTTCGCTGTGGAAGCGGCGCGCGAAGTTATCGCGGTATTGCCGGCTCTGATGCAGGATCTGACGAGCCTGGACCTGCGGGCCCGGCAGGCGCGCGCGGCCTTGTTCGCGGGGCTGGCCTTTTCCAATACGCGGACCGCGCTTGCGCACAACATTTCTTACGACATCACGCTCAAGCAGGGCACGCCGCACGGCATTGCCTGCTCGTTCTGCCTGGCCGATGTCATGCAATGGTCGATCGGCTGCGACTTGGTCTGCGACAGCAATCTGCGAAAAATCTTCGGCGAGGATTTGCGTGCCAGCGTAACGCTGCGAAGCTTTATCGAGAGCTTGGGCGTGGCGACGCAGCCGTCGGCCTATGGCTTAAACGACAATGAATGGCGCATGCTGATCGAGCGCGCCATGGCGGGCGAGCGTGGCCGCAACTTCATCGGGCGCGCCGATCTGGCTGCCTGAAAAATGCCTGGCGTCGTCATGACGCCGTAACAATTCGCGCGCCACCAAGAGCGCTAAACATGAGGGAAAAACTGACAACACTCACGCGTCGGACATTCGGCCTCGCGGCGGGCGCAACGCTCGCATCGGGCACATTCCTGCGCCACGCATCGGCGCAGCAGGTCATCCGAGTGGCGCTCATCCCGTCGGAAGATTCGCGCGCCATGCTCGCCGCCAGCGACGAGCTACTCAAGGCGATCGAGAAGAATCTCGGGATGAAGGTGCAGGGGTTCGTTGCGTCGGACTACAACGGCGTCATCGAAGCGCTGCGCGCCAACCACGTCGAGGTCGCCTATCTCGGGCCGTTCTCCTACGTGCTGGGGGCGACGGTGGCGCCGATCGAAGCGTTCTGCACCGCGGAGACCGCGAAGGCTGGCAAGACCTTCTATCACAGCCAGATCATCGCGCTCAAAGAGAACAACTACAATTCGTTGCAGGACCTGAAGGGCAAGACCTTCGCCTTTGTCGATCCGTCATCGACGTCGGGTCATCTGTTTCCCAAAGCCGGACTGATCCAGGCCGGCTTCGATCCAGACAAGCATTTCAGCCGCGTGCTGTTTACCGGTTCGCACGACGCGAACGCCCTCGCGGTCGCCAACAAGCGCGTCGACGCCGCGACCATCGCGGATCGTATCTTTGACACCGCAGTCGCCCGCAAGCTGATCGATCCGGAGAAGATCAATGTCGTGTGGCGCTCCGGCCCGATCCCAGAATCGCCGACCGTGTGGCGCAAGAATTTGCCGGATGATCTCAAGACCAAGATTAAGACCGCGTTCCTGAACGTGAAGGACATCACGTGGGCGGATCAGGGCAAGCTCAACCGCTTCGTGGAGACCAACGACGCCGCCTACAATGTCATCCGCGAGACGGCCAAGGTGCTCAACCTCGACCTGACGAAAATGAAGTGACGCGCGCCACCGAGGCCACCCAGCGGAGAGCAGCATGATCGAAGTCACGGGCCTGGAGAAATCATACGGCGACCGCAAGGTGCTGCAAAGCGTCAGCCTGTCGGTCCAGAGCGGCGAATTCCTCGTCGTGCTTGGACCGAGCGGGGCCGGCAAGTCGACGCTGCTGCGATGCCTCAACGGTCTCGTGCATGCGGATGCGGGCTCGATCA
This sequence comes from Casimicrobiaceae bacterium, assembly GCA_051003055.1. Classification (GTDB taxonomy): domain Bacteria; phylum Pseudomonadota; class Gammaproteobacteria; order Burkholderiales; family Casimicrobiaceae; genus VBCG01. The sequence goes on along the minus strand of JBPCLS010000114.1, from coordinate 727 downwards.
TGATCGACGGGCGTGCCGTCAATGTCAGCGATGTCGGGCAGCGTGAAGCGGCCCGGCCGATCGCGATGATCTTCCAGCACCACAATCTGGTGAAGCGGCTGTCGGTGCTCAAGAACGTCCTGGTCGGACGCATGGCGGGGCGTTCGTCGCTGCTGTCCCTGCTGCAGCTTTTTCGCGCCGACGATGTCGAGATCGCCTTCGAATGTCTGCGGCAGGTCGAGCTGGAGAACAAGGCCAGTATGCGCGCCGATCGTCTCTCGGGCGGCGAGCAGCAACGCGCCGGCATCGCGCGGGCGCTTGCGCAGCAGCCGGTGGTGATGCTGGCCGATGAGCCGGTGGCGAGTTTGGACCCGAAGAATTCGCGCGTGGTGCTCGGGTTCCTGAAGAAAATCTGCAAGGAATTCGGCATCGCCGTGATCTGCAACCTGCATCAGGTCGATTACGCGCTCGAATTCGGCGAGCGGATTGTCGGCCTCTCCGGTGGCCGCATCGTGTTCGACGACAAGCCGGATCAGCTCACACTCGAAGTTGTGCAGAGCATCTATCCGGGTCTCGACGATCCTGGCATGACGCGGCTGTTGCGGTCGGAACGCGAACGGGTGCGGCCGGTCGCGATGCCGCGGGTGGTGACGGCTTAGTGGAGTGGGGTTGGCACTTGCGAACCCACTGGCCGCGCGCTCCCGAAGCGAACGTCCCACCCCAAACCCCCCCCAAAAGTTCTGCTTTC
>JBPCLS010000113.1:0-4244 GCA_051003055.1 Casimicrobiaceae bacterium | reverse complement strand
ACGGACTGCTTCCTCTTGTTGTCCGGAAGCCATCAACCCCCGCGCTTGCGCAGGGTGAAAGAGGGTCACGTCGGCGCGCGCGCCGGTGCGCATCCAGGCAGCGACACCGTCGCGGAGGAGGTTGATGCCTTCGCTACCGTGGCCCAGCCCTGTGAGCCCAGCCGCGAACGATCGCGCTCATCGCTGCCCAAAGGGCCAGGTGGTGCTCGGCACTGAGTGCCGCGGCCTGGGCGGCGTGATCGCGCGCGCCAGCATAGTCACCGCGGTGGGCCTCGACGATGCCGAGGTAGCACAGCGCGAATGCGAGGCTCACGGGGTGCTTGAGGTCGTGCGCGAGCCGGAGCGCAGCTTGCGAAGCAGCGAGCCCGTCGTCGCCATAGCCGAGCAGCCAGAGGGCCCAGCCGCGATAGAGGCCATGGGCGACGCCTGGGTCGTGGCCGAAGCGGAACGCGAGCGTGCCGTGCTGCTGCCGGTCGTAAAGGCTAAGGCCGCGCGTTGTGTGCTCGCGGGCGCCGACCAGATCTCCGATCAGGAGATAGCTCGTCCCGAGCGCGCGGTGCGCGAGCATGAGGGACGTGGTGTTGTTCGCGCCCTCAGCCTGCGCGAGCAACTGGCGTCCCAGTTGAACGGCGGTTGGGAGCCGGCCCCCCACCATCGAGAATTGCCACAGCCCGACCAATGCGACAAACTTTTGCTGGTCATTGCCAACTTCCTCGCACAACGCGAGGGCGCGCGCGTACGCGGCCTCGACCGACGGGGACGCAAAGCCCTCGACAGCAGTGAGTGTCATGCCGCGCGCGAGTTGCACTTGCAGCTCCTGTTGCGCGCGCTTCTCCGTGCTATCCATGTGCGGCAGGAGGCGAAGCGCCTCGTCGAAATGACGCAGCGCTTCAACATTGGCCGAATGCTCGATGGCCCTGACGCCCGCAGCTTGCCAGTTTCTCAGCGCCGGCTCGATGCACTCGGCTTCGCCATAGTGGTGCGCGACCACCTCGGGCTGCGTCGATGCGATGACCGAAAACCGCTGCTCAAGCGCGCGCGCGATCTTTTCGTGGTGCGTACGCCGGACGCTTTTGAGCTGCGACTGGTATGCGGCGTCTTGAATGAGCGCGTGCTTGAACTCCAAGGTCTTGGTGAGCGCGGGTCGGCGTTCGTAAATGAGATCGGCTTCCTGCAGACGAGCGAGCGCGCGGGATAGCGTGTCCTCCGGCAGTCCGGCGACGGCCGCCAGCAAGTCATAACTGAAGGTGCGACCGATAACCGCGGCGACGTGCGCGACCGACTTCTCCTGCGGCAGACGATCGAGCCGAGCCATCAGCGAATCGTGCAACGTCGTCGGGATCGCCAGGTTGGGCAACGTGCGTAGCAACGCGTAGTTCTGCTCGCCCTCCGACAACAGCCCCGAGTCCAACACCGTCTTGGTCAATTCTTCGGCGAACAATGGCACGCCATCGGCCTTCGCGACAATCTGCGACATGACGTCTGCGGGCAACGCTTTGCCGGCGGTGATACCGGCGACTATTTCCTTGACCCCGCGCTCGGCGAAGCGCTCGAGGCGAATTTCTGACACATAGTCGTGCGACGGCCATCGCACCTCGAATTCCGGCCGGCAAGTCACGAGCAGCAGTACGGCGAGCTTGTCGACACCGTTGACCATCTTGTGCAAGAGATCCAACGTCGATGGGTCGATCCAGTGCACATCTTCTACGACGCACAGCAACGGAGCTTTACCGGCCAGCGCAGGGAGTCGGCTCAACAACACGGCCATGGTCTGTTCGCGCTGGCGACTGGGCTCCAGCATCAAGGTCGAATCCAAGCTCCCGCAGGGGATCGACAGCAACGAGGCGATGAGAAGAAGCCCCGTCTCGCGCTCAACGTCCGAGAAACTGAACAGCGCGCCCAGTTTCTTGCACTTTCGCTCGTCGCTGTCGTCAGCCGCGAACTTGGCGGCCTGCTCGATGCGCGATGACCGGATGCAGCGCGCTGTTGGCGTGGTACGGCGAGCACTGATACTGAAGACGCTGGTGCCGCTGACTCTTGAGGCTGTCGCAAAAAAATTGCGTGATGCGCGACTTGCCGATCCCGGGTTCCCCGCGTATGAGTACAACCTGGCCGTTCCCCGCGGAGGCCCGCTGCCAGCAACGATCGATCAACGCCAGCTCGCGTTCACGCCCGACCATCGGCGTAAGGGCCTTGCCGTGCGCCGCGTCGAAGCGGCTCGCCGTCGCCTTTTTTCCCTTGACGCCCCACACCTGCACCGGCGTCGGGATGCCCTTGATCTCGTGCAAGCCAAGGTTGACGTAGCGAAACCCACCACGGGCAAGACGCTGCGTACGCGCGCTGATGACCACCGAATTTGGTTCGGCGACGCTCTGCAGCCGCGCCGCGAGATTGGGCGTCTCGCCGACGACCGCCCATCGCTCCGACACGCCTTCGCCGACCAGGTCGCCCACGACGACCTCACCGGTCGCGATCCCCACCCGCACCGCCAGGCCGCTTACCTCTTCGTGTTCGAGCGGCGCGCGTACTCTGCGCAGGGAATCGACGATCGCCAGGCCGGCGAGCACGGCGCGTTCGGCGTCGTCCTCGTGCGCGGTGGGAAAGCCGAAGTACGCCATGACGCCGTCACCGCTGAATTTTGCGACCGAGCCGTCGTAACGCCGGACCTCCGCCGACACGAGCGTTTGGTAGTGTCGGATGACGTCGCGCAGGTCCTCCGGATCGAGCTTTGCCGACAGCGCGGTGGAGCCCACCAAGTCGCAGAACATGATCGTGAGTTGACGCCGTTCCGCGGCGGCGTCGCGAGCCAGGTCGGCGCCGGTCGGCGCGGCGTTCGTTCCGAGTGAGGCGCCGCACGCACCGCAAAACCTGCTGCTGGCCGAACTGACGGCACCGCAGTGGAGGCATACCACTTCGAGCCCGGCGCCGCATTTTTCGCAGAAGCGCACGCTGTCGCGATTCGTGAACTGGCAAATTAGGCACTGCATGCGTAGTTCCCGCGAGACGTCCGAAACTGCTTAAAAGTCCGGGAAAAGTATATATGAGAAGCCGCCGCCGAGAGGGAGACAGCTGACGAGACTGGGCGCGCGACCAGGCTCATTTCGACGGTAAAACGGCTCCGCAAGTTTGCGTGCCCGGCCATAGAGGCTAACGACGATACAATGATTGAGGAAAGGTGAAGGATCGAATTGCTTAGTTTCTGGAACAAGAAGCATCCCAAGTCGCAGGGTGAGCCGGAATCCGCCTACGCCTGGGTGCGCCTGGCTGTGACGCTCTTGCTATCGACCATCGGCGGCGTAGGCATGTGGTCGGTGGTGGTCGCACTGCCGGCGGTGCAAGGAGAGTTCGGTGTCGCCCGCGCGGATGCGTCGCTGCCCTACACGCTGACGATGATCGGTTTCGGCGTGAGCGGCATTCTGCTGGGCCGGCTCTCGGACCGCTTCGGAATCATGGTTCCAGTGATCATCGGGACGGTTACGATGGCGCTCGGTTACGCCGCTGCCGGAGCGGCTGCCAACCTTTGGCAATACACGCTTGCCCAAGGGTTGCTCGTCGGCGCTGGCAGCTCGGCGACGTTTGGGCCGCTCCTCGCGCACACTTCCTTGTGGTTCAGCCGCCGGCGCGGCATTGCGGTGGCGATCTTTGCGAGCGGAAATTATCTCGCAGGCACTGTTTGGCCGCCGGTAGTGCAGCACTTTATCGAGAGCGTCGGCTGGCGTCAGACCTACTTCGGTATCGCCCTTTTTTGCGTCGCGAGCATGCTCCCTCTGGCGCTGCTGCTGAGGAGGCCGCCTCCGATCGCGGGGCCGGCACCGGCAAGCGCGGGTGCCGCGCCGGGGTTGCGCTCCATGCAAGCGCTCGGACTTTCGAAAGGCGCACTGCAAACCCTGCTGATCGTTGCCGGCGTGTCCTGTTGTGTGGCGATGTCGATGCCGCAAGTGCACTTAGTCGCATACTGCGGCGATCTCGGTTACGGGCCAGCGCGCGGTGCGCAGATGCTATCGCTGATGTTGGCCTGCGGGATTGTGAGCCGGCTGACGTTCGGTTTCATCAGTGACCGGATCGGCGGGCTGCGCACGTTGCTGCTCGGCTCGAGTCTGCAGTGTTCGGCGCTTCTGCTGTTCCTGCCCTTTGACGGGCTGGTGTCCCTCTACGTGATCTCGGCGCTATTTGGTTTGTTTCAGGGCGGCATCGTGCCGTCCTATGCCATCATCGTGCGCGAATACTTCTCGCCAAAGGAAGCC
>JBPCLS010000112.1:0-3529 GCA_051003055.1 Casimicrobiaceae bacterium | reverse complement strand
ACTTCGAACTTGCGCTCGCCCGACGCCACGGTAATCCGGCCACCGTTGGAACCCCCATCCGGATAGAAGCGGATCGAACCGACTTTGTCGTCGATCAAATCGTTCTGCGCCGTGAAGAGCTTCAGCTCGACGTCTCGCGGCAGAGGGTGCTCTTTCGGATTGCGATCTACGCGGAAGCGGCGGCCGGCGACATCGAGAACGAGAAAAGTTTCGCGCCGCTGCGTGACCGCTTCGCTGCGCGCGAGGCGCAAGCCCGACGCAAGCTGCCGGGCCGCGCTTTTCAGTTCCGTGGTCGAGACGCCGCTGCCGAACATCGGCACGACGAGCCCGGTCACCGCGGCCATGATCACGAGGACGATCAGCAGTTCGAGCAAGGTGACACCGGAGGCCCTGGAACCTATCCGAGACGAAACGAACATGCGCTGCCGTCGCGTCATTCGCTGCTGATGTCCTTGTTGGGCCCCTCACCGCCGTCCCTGCCATCCGCGCCGAGGGAGACGATGTCGTACGCGCTACCGCGCGAGCTCGGGGAAACATACTTGTATTCGTTGCCCCACGGATCCTTCGGCAGCTTGCCGTTTTTCCAGTACGGCCCATTCCAATTGGCCACACCCGCGGGCGCAGTGAGGAGAGCCTGCAGACCTTCCTGCGTCGCTGGGTAGCGGCCGACTTCGAGCTTGTAGAGATCCAGCGTCTGGCCAATCTGGTTGATCTCGATCTTGGCGGCGTCCGCCTTGGCTTTTTCGCCTTTACCCAGAAAATTGCCGCCAACGATACCCATCACCACGCCAATCAACACCAGCACCACCAGAATCTCGATCAACGTCATGCCGTGCATGCCGCGCCGCGATCGCGGTTGCGGTTGATTCATCGCCTGCTTCCCTCTCGTTATCGATGCGCTCGGATCGCCGTGGCGGAAAGGCGTGAAGCGCGCCTCGCCTTGCCGCCTTCACCCTTAGAGGCCCAATCAGCCTACGAGTTCGCTCATCCCCATGACGCCGAGGAGAATCGCGAACACAATGCCGCCGATGCCCAGTGCCAGGCCGAGGATCAGCGCGGGTTCCAGTACCGACAAGAACCGCTTGACCGCCTGCTGCACTTCGCGGTCGTAAACGTCGGCCACGCGCCCGAGCATTTCCTCGATCCGGCCCGACTCTTCGCCCACCAGGATCATCTGTGTGGCGAGCTTCGGATACAGCCCCGTTTCCATCAACGGTCGGCCAAATCCCTTGCCCTCGCGCAGTTTGGCGACGACGCCATCGAGCGCGTGACCCAACACGCTGTTCCCCATCGTGTCTTTGACAATCGAAAGTCCCGCGAGCAACGTCACGCCGTTACCGAGCAACGTCGCAAGCGTGCGCGCGAATCGCGCGACTTCGATCTTGGCAATGAGATCGCCCAGTAACGGCGCGTCGAGCAAGCGCCGGTCGCGCTTGAACCGCACGCCGGAATCCTTGCCGCGCCGGCGAAACCACAAGGCGCCCAACACGGCCGCAATGAGTAGCGCCCACCACCAGGCGCGTAAAAAGCCGCCAACGACGATGACAATCTGCGTCGGCAGCGGCAATGCCTTCCCTGCCTGCGAAAAAGTCTGTTCGAACTGCGGCACGACCCACGCGAGCAGCAGAATCACCGACGCGACGGCGACGAAAATGAGGATGACCGGATAAACGAGCGCCGACTTGACCGACTCGCGCAATTCGTTGTTGCGCTCCATCGTATCCGCCATCCGTTGCAGCACGACGCCCAGCGCACCGCCGGCCTCGCCTGCGCGCACGATGTTGACGTAGAGCCGCGAAAACACATCGCGGCGAGCGTCGAGCGCCTGCGACAAAGCCTTGCCGCCACGGACGGCGTCGCGCAAGCCCTGCAGTAGTCCCGCGGCCGCCGGTGTCGTTGCGAGCCCGATTAATATTTCAAGCGCGCGATCCAAGGTCAATCCCGCGCGCAGCAAGGTCGCCAGTTCGCGGGTGATCGCGAGAAGCTGTTCGCGCGTGACGTGCTTCGGCACGAACCAACTGCTTCTCCGACCCTTCGCTGTCGCGCGCGACGACGACGTGCCGGGCGCAGCGATCATCCCTCCGGTCGCGTGTGCGATCTGCATCGGCAGCAGCCCCTCGTCGCGCAGCCGCTCGACGATCTCCGCCTCGCTGCCGCCATCGAGTTCGCCGACGGCGACCTCGCCCCCCGGACTTACGGCGCGATAGCGATAGACGGGCATGCTCGTGCTAGTTCTCGCGCGTCACGCGCAGAACTTCTTCGAACGTCGTCACGCCGGCCAACGCCTTGCGCATGCCATCCTCGTACATCGTCAGCATGCCGCCGCGTTGCGCTTCCGTCTTCAATTCACTCGAGGTTGCGTGCTTCATGACGAGACTGCGCAACGGATCGGTCATCGGCAGCATTTCCAAAATGCTGATGCGGCCCCGGTAGCCCGTCGTGCCGCACTGTTTGCAACCCTTTGCGTGGAACAACATGACCTCGCCGGTGCCCGCAAGCTTCGTCAATCCCAATTCTTCGACCACTTCGGGCAACGCGCGATACGCTTCCTTGCACTGCGGGCAGAGCTTGCGCACCAGCCGTTGCGCGAGAATGCCGATCACAGTAGACGTCAACAGATAGTCCTCCACGCCCATGTCCAGCAATCGGTTGACCGTGGACGCGGCGTCGTTGGTGTGCACCGTCGACAACACGAGATGACCGGTCAACGCCGACTGCACGGCGATCTGGGCCGTTTCGAGGTCGCGGATTTCGCCGATCATGATGACGTCCGGATCCTGCCGTACGATCGAGCGCAGCGCATTGGCAAACGTCAGGTCGATCTGCGGTTTGACCTGGATCTGGTTGATTCCCGTCATTTGATACTCGACCGGATCCTCGACCGTCAAGATCTTCACGTCGGGCTGATTCAGGCGATCGAGCGCTGTATAGAGCGTCGTCGTCTTGCCGGAACCGGTCGGGCCGGTCACGAGCAGAACACCGTGCGGCTCCATCAGCACGTCCAAAAAAGTCTTCAGCGTATCGTCGTGGAATCCCAGTTTGTGAAAGTCGAGCGCAACGCCGCCCTTGTCCAGAATCCGCATGACGACCGACTCGCCGTGCATCGTCGGCACCGTCGACACCCGCAGATCGATCTCCTTGCCCTGTACGCGCAGCCGAATGCGGCCGTCCTGCGGCAAGCGGCGTTCCGCGATGTCGAGGCTTGCCATGATCTTGATCCGCGAGATCACGGCGGCCGCCAATCGTTTTGGCGGCGACTCGACGTCGTGCAGAACGCCATCGACGCGATACCGGACACACAGACGATTTTCGAACGGCTCGACGTGGATGTCGGACGCGCGCATTTCGAGCGCGTTCGTGATGAGCAAGCTGACCAGCCGGATGACCGGCGCCTCGGAGGCAAGGTCCTTCAACTGCTGGACGTCGGCGTCGAACGCGAGCTCGTCGACGCGCGTCTCGACGTCGCCCAAGAGCTGGCTTTGCGCGGACTTGCCGCTACCGTAGAGCCGCTCGAGCGCCGCTTCGAGAT
>JBPCLS010000111.1:0-3776 GCA_051003055.1 Casimicrobiaceae bacterium | reverse complement strand
CTCGCAGCGACAAAGCGGCAACGTAAGCGGCTTCAAGATGTCGGGTGTGCGCCGCGCGGTCGACCAGCGTCGAATGTTCGAGTCCAGCCTGGATCGCCGCGCGGACTTCGCGCATGAATGCAGCGTCGGTCGCGAGCCGGAACGCAATGTCGATATACTCGCGGCCGCTTTCGGCAACGGTCTGGCCGACACCAAGATTGGTGAGAATCGAGTACCCGCTGCGCTCACCGTGCTTGCGCCCCTTGAGCGTGACGACGGGTACACCCATCGCGAGCGCCTCCAGCGTACCGTTGACTCCACCGTAGGGCATCGTGTCCAGCGCGAGATCGACGATCTCGTAACGCGCCTGGTTCTCCGCTTCGTCGCGACCTTGGGGAAGGAAAAGTAGACGGGCGGGCGCGAGGCCGGCGGCGGCCGCGACGCGCGCGTAATAAGGACGCAGTGCAACGTGGTTAGGCGAGAAGGCGAGCATCGCATGCGGAATACGTTCGAGCACATCGCGCCACAAGGTCAGGCAGCGCCGTGAGAGTTTCTGCAGGCCTGCGAACGCGCCGATCACGACCGTCTCCGGCTTGATCCCCAGAGGAGCACGCTGAAACGGATGTGTTGCCGCCGGTGCAATGCGCCGAAACGGATACACGCAGCCCTCCATCGGCAATAGCGTTTCGAGGTGGAACGCCTGATTCTCCGCGACATCGGCGAACCGATCGGTCAGCTTGAAATCGACGGCGGAGAGGCTCACCGCGCCACAACTTGCGACGTGCGTCATTTGCACGCGCGCCGGTTTCTGGGCCAGGACGCCGGGCCGCGCACCTTTGGTATGCGTCGAGAGATCCACGAGCAAGTCCAGATCGTCGCGAGCGATCTGCTCCGCCGCCGCCAGCTCATGCATCGTTGCGACTGACGCAAACCGCTGTGCGATCCCGACGAACTTTTCCGTCCACGCATCATGCACGGGCGAGGTCGAATAGAAATACAACGCGAACTTTTCGCGGTCGTGCAACTCGACCGCGGGCCACATCATTTTCCCCATGACGTGGTTGCGCAGATCGGCCGACAGGTACCCGATCCGTAGCTTGCCGGGACGCCGCTTGTCGCGCCGCGGCAGCGGCGAACCATAGATGTGCGTGGCCGCCTTATCGTAGGTCTCTCCGAAACGCAGCAGCATCTCGGGTTCGATGTCGAAGTTGAGGAGAAGAAACAGGAGCTCTTCCAGCGCGTCGACCAGCTCCACGTCGTTGCTCGCTGGGAATCGCTGATTCCGCAGCCCTTCCAGATACTGCTCGAGCTTCGCGAAGTCTCCTAGGTACTGATAGACCTCCAGCGCCTGCGCAACCAAGGGTAGCGCGTTCGGACAGTGGGCTTCGAATCGCCGGAAATTTTCGACCCACGAGTCGAACTGTCCGGACGCGAACAGGACTTCTCCCAGATTCTTGTACGCAGCCACGTGATCCTTGTGTGCCGCGAGCACTTGGTTATACGCAGCGGCAGCAGCCGTACTTCGACCTTGCAATTGGAACAGCACGCCGAGATTGAAGTCGGCGGCTACGAGATCCGGGCGAAACGTGAGCGCTCGCTGATACGCGCGGGCCGCCTCAAAGGTATCGCCCGCCATCTGCAGCGCGACCCCGCGGTTGTAATGCGTTTCGCCATCGGCGGGCGTCAGCAGCAGCGCGTTGCCAAAAGCCTCTGCCGCGGCGATACCGTTGCTGCGCGCCAGTTCGGCGTGCCCCAGCGCGCGCCATAGCTCCACGTTGCGCGGGTTCCGCGCCAACCCCTCACGTGCGAGCGCCACCGCGGTGTCGGCCTCATGTTGCGCGCTGGCGCTTTGCACGGCCATCGTGCGCGCATCGCTGAAATCGGGCACCGCGGCCAGCGCCGCGGTGAACGAGCGCAGAGCACGCGCGTGGTCTCCCTGCTCCCGCGCAAGCACGCCTGCCAGATGCAGCGCCGGGGCAAAAGCGGGCTGCGCTTCCAGCACGCGCGCGTATCCCGCGGCTGCGGCCAAACGCTCGCCGCCTTGATGCGCACGCACTGCGCTGTCCCAGATTTCCGCAAGCTCGCGCGCTGTCGCCGCCGCATCGGCGGATTTCCGAATCGCCGACCGCACCGTACGCAACGCGCCGGCACATTCTTGCGAATCGGCCAACGTCCGGTCGACCAACGGCGCCCTTGCCATGGGTGACACATCGGACGCAAGCGACCAGATGTTGCGCGCAGGCCGTGCGGCGAGCAGTGGGCCCGTTGCGCCTGCGAGCCCCGCGGCGTCGAGCAGGACATCCGGGTCGGTCGCGGCAATCGCGCGCGCAACGCTTCCGTCGGGATGCACGGACAATGACCGGAACGCAGCGTCCGTCAATGTGGAGCCGGCAAAAGATGCGCGTGTCGCATCGGCATCACCCAAACATAAAAAGTCGCACGCAAACTCTTGCGGCGCCAGGCCGGCGAACGCCTCTTTGACCGACGCGATCGATTGCGCGAATGTGGCCGCCGTTGATTCGGCAACAATGCAAACGACACGCAGTGAGTTTCCGCTTGTCCGTTGGGGCCACAGCAGCGGAACCGGCGGCCCCGCTTCGGCGCATAGCGTGCCATAAGCGTCGGTCGCGATAACTGCCGCCTCGGGATCGTCTACAAACAGGGCCACCGCGATGCGACGCAAAGCTTCCGCGTCGGCGGGCACCCACTTGCGGTCACGTAGCGCCACGGCTGTGACGCGGCCGTTTTCTGCAAGCGTGGCCAAGAGTGAAGGCGGAAGTTGTCCCGCATGAGGGGTCAGCGCATCGAGCAACGCGTCACGTTCGGCACCCGCCTGCGCCGCGTCGAGCGCAAGCGCGAGCGGCGCCGCTGGCACGTGCGCCGACGCGAGTGACGATGCGCTGCTTACGAGATCGGCGAGCTGCGTTAACGCCGCCAGATCGCCGGTTGCAGCCATCGCGGCGACCTTCGCAGCGAGTGCGCGCGGCTCCGTGGGCGCGGCTGCCAGCGCTTCGGTCGCGGCCTCGGTCGCCCCGGCCCAATCACCGCGGCTAAAGAGCGCCTCCGCGAGCGCCAGGTGTGCCGCGAGAAACTTGCCATCGATGCGACCGGCCTCGCGCCATGCGCCGATCGCTTCATCGGTCAGCCCCAGTTGCCAGAGCACTTCGCCTAAATGAAAGCGCGGATCGGCCGCGTGCGGCGCCTCGCGCGCCGCCCGGCGGAAGCACGCAATCGCATCAGCAGGCCGGCCTTCCCATTGATGCGTTCGTCCGCGCGCCAGCCAGTCCGCATAGACGCGTGTGGTCACTAGCGAAGCCGCGACTTGAGCGCCGTGACAAAGACCATGGGAGTCAGACGAAACAGGATGCGGCCTATCATTGTCGGCCTGATGGCGATCGCCGCGCGGGCGATGTACGCAAGCAAGCCTGTCGGCGCCGGAACCGGTTGGATGACAGGTAGAGCGGCGACCGGCGGCGTCCACGCCGTGTATCCGAGGGCATCGCGCACGCGAGCGCTGGCGAATGTTCGTAGCGGCGCCGCGGCGCGCCGACGTTCCTGACACGCGGCCTCGTAGACCTCGAACGTCGCGTTGGTCATGTCCTGCAGTGACGCATGGGGTTGCGCGCGCGCAATCGCCCCCGCGGCCTGCATCTGCGCGTGATTTTCGTGAGCGACCAATGCAAGTATCCGATCGAGCATCAGGGACTCGTTGCGCCACTCCGCCTCGGTCATCACCCAGCCAGCGCCGCTGCCGCGAACGCGTTCGTCCAGCGCTCCGATCGGCGGGACGAGTACCG
>JBPCLS010000110.1:0-4020 GCA_051003055.1 Casimicrobiaceae bacterium | reverse complement strand
AACCGAGCTCTGCAGCGACGGTCTGACGACGGCGACTGGAGGGTTGCCGCAGGTCGCTGGGTTGACTTCGACGATCGGAGCATTGGCCGGCGCCCCTGGCAGCGTGCTGACCAGTTGCTTGAACGCCAGGTAGCCGGGACCCGCCACGCTGGAATCGTATTTGGCCGCGAGCGCCGCGGGGCTCGTATCGTCCGCCCAGATCCGCGCCATCAGCGAGTTCGCGAGATAGACTGCTTCGCCGCGATACTGCGCATCGTTGGTAAAGCGCATCGACGTCGCCTGTAACCCGACGATCCCCAGGACGCCGAGGGCAAAAATCAGAATCGCAATCATCGCTTCCAGCAGGAAAGCGCCGGTTTGCGTCGCGCGACGAGAAGAAGAAGGGTTCATGGCAGCGATGGGAATAGGAGCTATTACGGCGGACATCCTTGCGGGTCGGTGGATGGGAACCTGACCGGATCGTCGATGCAGAGCTTCATCCCGGCGGTACCGCCCAAGGCGCCGATGATGACCGACATCTTCTTCGGTGTGGAAACCATCGTCGTCGTGACGTTGACGCGCGTCAATTGTGGTGAGGCGTCGGGGTTCGGCATCACCAGTCCCAATCCGTTGAACGACACCTGCGTGGCGTCGCCCGGGACGGCTGCGACGACAGCCCTGGGTGAACCGACCACGAATTCATGTGAAGAAACGACACTCGGGGTCTCGAGCTCGATAACCTGCCATCCGGTGGTCGCGAGCACGAATTCCACTTGGCCGTTGCGCTTGACCGCTTCCGCCTGCGCCTGGCGCACGCCCAGCAAGGTGTTCTCGGCGGCGTTGCGAATTTGCGTATTGGCGAGGAATTCGCCGTACATCGGTGCTGCGAGTGTGATCAAAAAAACAAAAATACCTAGCGCGACCATCAATTCGATGAGACTGAAGCCGCGAGTGAGCGCGGCGGGCGAAGCCAAGGCCCGTAGGGCGCGAGTGAGCGCGGCGGGCGAAGCCAAGACCCGGAGGGCCCGTCGCCGCGCGACCGAGTGGCGCCCGACAACTCGACACACACATTTCGCCAAGCCGGCGTGGAGGGCGCGTCGCCGCGCGACCGAGCAGCGCCCGACACGCGATGATCGCGTCCTGGCTTCCGGGTCCAAGGAGGGGCGCATGAGCATGTTCATTGTGCGTCGTGCTCGGTCAGCCGCAAGTGCCGTCTTTTTTGACGACCCAACAAGTGGCGCTGGTGACGCTCCAATACGTCCCGGTCGTTGCGCGAACATTGCTCTGGGTCAGCGTGTAGACAAATCCGCCCATGCCATTGGTCGATTTGCCGGTCGCGGTAATGGTCCAGTTCTGGCCGCCGGCTGGTGCGCACACTATTCCGAAGGATGCCAAATCGCGGTTGGGCACGCCGCACGCGCCTGCGTTCAAGTAGGATCGATTGTCGAGAAAGAACTGCTCCATGCGCGTGCGCATGTCGGACAGGTTCGATGTCGCTTCGACGATCTTGCTACGGCGCACGTAGTCGCCATAGGCCGGCAGCGCGATCGCCGCGAGAATTCCGACGATCGCCACGACGATCATCACTTCTATCAGCGTAAAGCCGCGTAAGCGTGGCAAGCGCAAGCATGCAGCGAACATGCAGGTCTCCCGGTTCCCTGGGCCGCATCCTAGTGAAGAGCGAAGCTGCCCCGCAAATGTGTCTGACCAGTGGGCGCCACCAGGGAACGGACGGTGACGCGCTCTGGGCGCGACCCTCCATTGTGCCACCGACGCGACTCCCCGATACTCCATCATTGGGGCCGCGAAGGCGAAGCAGAGTAACAAGGAAACCTCTGGGAACCTACGCGCAAGGTTCGCTGGTCTTGGCGATTCTTACTCTGCCACTGTTGGCCAGGATGACTTTTAGCGCGGTCAGGCCCGCACTGCAGACAATAAACGTGCCCATCTGCAGCGCCCCGTTGCGTAGTCGCGCATGCCCCAGGCTCGTGTAGGACACGTAGTCAGCGACGGGCCGATTTCCGACGATTGTGATCTTATCCGGAGCCGCGGGTTCGACGCGCACGACATCGTCGTCGGCGTCGACTTGCCCATCGGCGTTGTCATCGGTGTGTGTGAGCCATCCCGACGTCCACCCGCCGTCATCTGCGCACAGTTTTCCGTCCCGCGACTTGCACACGTTGACCCTAAACCCATGCTTGATCGCTTCGCTGCGGGCCAGGGTCAACGCGCTGGCCAACGCTTGTGCTTGATTACGCTGCCGGTACTCGGCCATCCAGCGCCCGTACGTGGGCACCGCAAAGGTCAGCAGCAGCGACAAGATGGTGAGCGCGACCAAGAGTTCGATCAGCGTTACGCCTGCAACACGCCGGTGCCGTGCCATCGCGCGCTCCTACGAAATGACGAATCGCGCAATGGTTGGCGGAAAATTGTGTAGAGGTAGAGGCTACAATTGGCTTAAGGCGTTGGGTGTATTGCGCGTTGGGTCTATTGCGCGTTGGGTCGCTTCGCCGCTGGTGTATTTGCGGTTGGGGGCGGCGGAGAGGCGGAAATTCGCTGCTGCAACGCGCACGTTGTAACTAGAGTTAGTTTAGGTATAATATATTGAACACTGATACATATTTGGCAAACTTGATGGCGTTGCAAGTCCGTTCCGGCTCACGTTAACTCGACGGCACCCCATGCGCGTTCTCTGCATCGGCGGCGGACCGGCCGGCTTATACCTGGCCCTATTGCTCAAGAAGGCCGACCCGCGCCACACGGTCCAGGTCGTCGAGCGCAACCGTCCGTACGACACGTTTGGCTGGGGAGTCGTCTTTTCCGATCAGACGCTCGGCAGTCTGGAAGTGGCCGATGCGGACTCCGCACGCGCAATCACCGACTCGTTCAATCATTGGGACAACATCGACGTCCATTTCAAGGGACGCACGATCACGTCGGGCGGTCATGGTTTCTGCGGCATCGGCCGCAAGCGGCTGCTCAATATCCTGCAAGCGCGAAGCGAGGCGGTGGGTGTCGAGTTGCGCTTCGAACACGATGTCACCGACGACCAGGAACTGGCGCGCCGGTTCGACGCCGACCTCGTCATCGCCTCCGATGGGCTGAACAGTCGCATCCGCTCGCGTTACGCCGAGACGTTTCAGCCGGACGTCGACTTGCGCCGTTGTCGCTTCGTGTGGCTGGGCACCAAAAGGCTCTTTTCGGCATTCACCTTCGCATTCGAAGAAACCGAACATGGCTGGTTCCAGGCGCACGCGTATCAATACGACGGCGACACGTCCACGTTCATCGTCGAAACGCCGGAGGAGACGTGGCGGGCGGCCGGAATCGAGACGATGTCGCAGGAAGCAGGTATCGCCTTCTGTGAGCGCCTATTCGCGAAGTATCTGGACGGCCACAAGCTGTTGAGCAACGCCGGCCACCTGCGCGGATCGGCGATCTGGATCAGGTTTCCGCGCGTCATCTGCGGTTCGTGGGCGCATTGGAACTCGCTCGGCGGCAAACGCGTTCCGGTGGTGCTTATGGGCGACGCCGCGCACACCGCGCACTTTTCCGTCGGTTCCGGCACCAAGCTCGCGCTGGAAGATGCGATCGCGCTGGGGAGAGCGTTGGCGTCGCACGCCGATCTGCCCGCGGCGCTCGCGGCGTACGAGGCTGAGCGATCGATCGAGGTGTTGAAAATCCAGAATGCCGCGCGCAACTCGACCGAATGGTTCGAAAACGTTACGCGTTATAGCGCGTTCGAAGCCGAACAGTTCGCCTACAGCCTGTTGACGCGCAGCCAGCGGATCTCGCACGAGAACCTGCGCTTGCGCGATAAGGCCTTCGTCTCGGAACTCGAGACCTGGTACGCGGGACATGCCTCCGCCGCTGTGCAAGTGCCGCCGAAATCTGCGCCGCCGATGTTCACGCCATTCACGTTGCGCGGCGTGACGCTCAAGAATCGCGTCGTGGTCTCGCCGATGGCGCAGTATTCGTGCCGCGACGGCACGCCCGATGATTACTACCTCGTGCACCTCGGCAGCCGCGCGCACGGAGGCG
>JBPCLS010000109.1:0-5029 GCA_051003055.1 Casimicrobiaceae bacterium | reverse complement strand
GCACGATGCCTTTCCAGAGTATCGAGCCTCGCCGGCTTTATCGCCAGATTGCCGATCAGATCCGCACGTTGATCAGGAACGGGGAATTTTCCGCGGCTGCGCGCTTGCCGCCCGAACGCGATCTGGCGAGGCAGTTGGGCGTATCGCGGCCTTCAGTGCGCGAGGCTTTGATTGCGTTGGAGGTGGAAGGCTTGGTCGAAGTGCGCATCGGTTCGGGAATTTATGTGCGGCACGCAAACGCGCGGTTGCCTGAAAATGACACGGCGTTGCCCGCCGCCGGGCCGTTCGAGAACCTGCGCGCGCGCTACGTGATCGAAAGCGAATGCGCCGCGCTGGCGGCCAAGTCGGCAAAACGAGCACAGCTTACCGCCATCGAGGACGCCCTTGCCGCCATGCAACGCGAACACGAGACGCAGAAGCAGCCGTTGTCGGGCGACCGGCTGTTTCACTTGCGCATCGCCGAAGCTACCGGAAACGGCGCGCTCGTCGCGGTAGTCAAGATGTTGTGGGAGGATCGCGCGGGGGCGTTGTTCAAACAGCTGGAGCATCACTACGACTTACCGGACATATGGACCAACGCAATCGGCGAACACCGGGCGATCGTGAGAGCCATCGGGGCGAAGGATCCCAAGGCGGCGCGTGCCGCGATGCAGCGCCATTTAAATGCCGCGTACAAGCGCTTTTCCACCGGCTGGAATGTGCTGCAATGACAACACCATGGAGGCGCAAATGCTGACGTGCCGGATTCATGCCAAGGAGGATTTGCGCGTCGAAGCCATCGATGTGCCAACACCTGCCACCGGGGAGGTTCTCGTGCGCTTGGGTGCGGGGGGCATCTGCGGATCCGATCTGCACTATTCTTTCGAAGGCAAGAACGGCAGCTTTGTCGTGCGCGAGCCGCTCATTCCCGGGCATGAAGCGTCGGGTGTAGTGGCAGCGATTGGCGCCGGTGTGACTCGCGTGCGTCAAGGCGACAAGGTCGCGCTATCGCCATCGCATCCTTGCGGCCGCTGCGAGTACTGCCGGCAGGGGCGCGAGCAACTCTGCCTGCGGATGAAGTTCCTGGGTAGTGCGAGTCTCTTTCCTCACATCCAGGGAATGTTCCAGGAATATTTCCTGATGGGCGAGCGCCAATGCTATCCGGTCGCTTCCGACGTATCCCTCGGGGAGCTCGCGTTAGCGGAACCGCTGGCCGTGGCGTTACACGCTGTGCAGCGTGGCGGTGAGCTACTCGGCAAATCGGTGCTCGTCACGGGCGCCGGCACGATTGGCTGTCTGACCGTTATGGCCGCGCGCCTCGCTGGAGCCAAACGCATCACGGTCTCCGACGTGCTTGACCGTCCGCTTAGGCAAGCCGAATTGGTCGGCGCCGATGCGACGTTGCGGGCGGATCGCGACGGTGCGGCGCTGGCAACTCCCCAATTTGACGTCGCGTATGAAGTTTCGGGCAACTTCAACGCGCTGAAGATGTGTGTGGCAGCGACCAAACGCGGCGGCATCGTCGTACAGGTTGGCACGCTGCCGCATGAGCCGCTACCGTTCGTCGTCAACGAACTGATGGCGAAGGAGATGGACTTGCGTGGCGCCTTCCGCTGGGGCGTCGAATTCGATTGGGCGGTTGAGTATCTGTCGTCGCGGCGCGTCGACGTGCGTCCGCTGCTGTCGGGGCAATATCCGTTGCAGGACGCGGTTGCGGCCTTTCACGCCGCCGCCGACAAGAGCCAGAGCACCAAAGTTCAGGTGGTCGTGTAAGGTCGCGTCGACCTCGCGCCGGTTTAGTGGTTTTCATCGTGATTCTTAAGGAGGAGTTATGCATTTGATCTCGAAATCGATCCTGGCCGCGATTGCGGTCGCAGCGCTCGTCGCCGGCGCGCCCGCCGTCGCTCAGCAGAAATTGAAGTGGGCGCACGTGTACGAAACATCCGAGCCGTACCACACCGAATCGGTCTGGGCCGCGGCCGAGATCAAGAAGCGCACGAACGGTAAGTTCGACATCGAAGTGTTCCCGGCGTCCACGCTTGGCAAGGAGACGGACATCAACCAGGGGATGACGCTTGGCACGGTCGACATGATAATCAGCGGGCCGTCTTTCGCGGCGCGCAGCTATCCGCGCCTCGGCATCGCGTACTACCCGTTCATTTTCCGCGACGCCGACCACCTGCTCGCGTACTCGAAGAGCCCGGTGTTCCAGGAGATGGTCAACGAGTTCCAAAAGAAGTCCGGCATCCAGATCACCGCGTACACGTACTACGGCGCGCGGCAGACCACGTCGAACCGGCCATTTACCGACTGCGTCGGCATGAAAGGCCTGAAGATCCGCGTGCCCGACGTCCCGGCCTACATGGCGACGCCCAAGGCCTGCGGCGCGAACCCCACGCCGATCGCGTTCGCCGAGGTGTACCTCGCTCTGCAGACCGGCACGGTCGAGGCGCAGGAGAACCCGCTGACGACGATCGAGGCGAAGAAATTTTACGAAGTGCAGAAGGCGATCATGATGACCGGACACATCGTCGATGGCCTGACGACGCAGATCGCGCCGCACGTCTGGAGCAAGCTGACCGACGGCGAGAAGAAGATCTTCATCGATGTCACGCAGGAGGCTGCCTCCCGCGCCACCGCGCAGATCAAGAAGCGCGAGGCGGAGCTGGTCGACGAGTTCAAGAAGAAGGGCCTGCAGATCGTCAACGTCAACCGGCAGAGCTTCATCGACGCAGTGCTGAAGAGCTCCACACCCGAGTCGATGGGCTTCACGCGCGCGGACTACGACAAGATCGTCGCGATCAAGTGACCGATTCACCCGGGCCCGCGATCGCGGGCCCCGATGACCGGCCGCCACAGACGGGGTTCCGCCTCCGCGGGATGATGCACGGAGGCGCATCCGCGGGTTGCGCTCGCGCGGGCGCCGCGGCACCGTCAGGTCGCCTAACGGATCGCATCGATGAATGATGTCGCACCGAAGCTAACCGCATCGGCGGAGCCCATCCTCGACGCGGAAGGCCACTTTCACGTGGCCGACGCGCCGATCGACCTGTCTCCCTATCTGTTCGAAGACTGGGTTGCCCTGGCGCTGTTCTGGTTGCTGGGCTTGAACGTCTTCTACCAGTTTTTTACGCGCTACGTGCTGAACGACTCGGCGGCGTGGACCGAGGAGATCGCGCGCTATCTGCTGATCGCCATCGTGTTCGTCGCCATCTCATCGGCGACGCGCCGCACCCGGCACATCCATGTGGACTTCCTCTACCGGCTGATCTCGAAGCCCCTGGGCCGTGCGCTGTCGACGGCAATCGACATCCTCCGCATCCTGTTCTTCGCGGTCGCCATATGGCTGACCTACGAGATGATGAGCCGGATGGGCTACTACATGATGACGGTCATCGACCTGCCTGTGAACATCGTCTACGGCTTTTGCCTCTTCGGGTTCGCGGCTGCCACGGTGCGCTCGGTGCAGGTGGCGATCGAGAACTGGCGGCAGGGCTTCAGCCTGCTCGAACGACCTGAGCACGCGATCGAGGAGGTCGTATGAGCTCCAAGGTCGCAAGCATCGCTAGCGCGGGAAGCACGGGAAGCACGCGATGACCGGCACGCTGCTGGCGACGTTCCTCGCGCTGATGGTGACGGGCATCCCGGTTGCCATCGCGATGGCCGGTGCGTCGCTCATCTACATCCTGGTCACCCAGAGCACGCCGCCGATGGCAGTCGTGCACCGGATGATTAGCGGCGTCGACAGCTTCCCGCTGCTCGCCGTCCCGTTCTTCATCTTTGCCGGCAACCTGATGAACACGGCCGGCATTACCAATCGGATCTACAACTTCGCGCTTGGACTCGTCGGCTGGATGAAGGGCGGGCTCGGCCACGTGAACATCATCGGCAGCGTCATCTTCTCGGGGCTGTCGGGTACCGCGATCGCGGACGCAGCGGGGCTCGGCACGATCGAGATCAAGGCGATGCGTGACCACGGATATTCGAAGGAGTTCGCGGTGGGCGTCACGGCGGCCTCGGCGACGCTGGGGCCTATCATCCCGCCGTCGTTGCCGTTCGTGATCTATGGCATGGTCGCGAATACGTCGATCGGTGCGCTGTTCCTGGCCGGGATTATCCCTGGCCTCGTGATGACGGGGCTGATGATGGTGACGGTCGCGTACTACGCGCACAAGAACAACTGGGGCGCCGATATCAAGCTCGAATGGACACGCGTGGGAAAGGCCCTTCTCGAGCTCTCCATCGTGATTGGGTTTCCGCTGGCCGTCTGGGCGGCGGCGAGGCTCGGCGCCGATGCCGTCGTGGCGACCTTGGTGGCGATCGTGCTGCTGTTCCTCGCCGACTGGATCTTCAAGTTCGAGGCGGTGCTCCCAATTATGACGCCGGTTCTGCTGATCGGCGGCATGGTGAGCGGCATCTTCACACCGACCGAGGCCGCGGTGGCCGCCTCGATCTGGGCGCTGTTCCTCGGGTTCGTCTGGTACCGAACGCTGAACTTCCGGATGTTCACGAAGGTCTCGATGGAGACGATCGAGACGACGGCCGTCGTGTTGTTTATCGCCGCGGCCGCGTCGATTTTCGGCTGGCTGCTCACCGCAACCCGCGTGACCGACATGGTGACCACATGGGTGCTGTCGTTCACGGACAAGCCGTGGGTGTTCCTGCTGCTCGTGAACCTGCTGCTGTTGTTCGTCGGCTGCTTCCTCGAGCCGACGGCGGCCATCCTGATCGCCGTCCCCGTGCTGATGCCCGCCGTGCTGCAGCTCGGCATCGATCCTGTCCATTTCGGTCTCGTCGTGGTGCTGAACCTCATGATCGGGCTTTTGCATCCTCCGATGGGCATCGTGTTATTCGTCCTCGCTAGAGTCGCGAACCTGTCGCTCGAGCGCACGACGATGGCGATCCTGCCGTGGCTGGTGCCGCTGTTGGCGAGCCTGGTGTTGCTCACCTACGTGCCGGAGATCTCGCTTTGGTTGCCGCGCCAGTTCTATAAGTGACCCATGTCGCCCATCGAGCGTGTCGAGATCTTTCAGGTCGACCTGCCGCCGAA
>JBPCLS010000108.1:0-4126 GCA_051003055.1 Casimicrobiaceae bacterium | reverse complement strand
GGCGACGGCAAGATACCCATCGCCGCCGCTCAACAGTTTGGCGCGACGGCGGTCGGCATCGAATACAACCCGGAGATGGCCTCGCTCGCGAAGCGTAATGTCGAACGTGCAGGTGTGGCGGGCAAGGTGACGATCATCGAGGGCGATATCTTCAAGGAGGATTTTTCCAAGGCGACGGTCGTGACCATGTATCTGTTGCCGGATTTGAATCTCAAGCTGCGCCCCTTGTTGCTCAAGATGAAGCCAGGCACACGCCTCGTCTCGCACCAATTCACCATGGGTGAGTGGGAGCCCGACGAAACGATGCAGGTCGAGTCGCGCGACGCCCACTTCTGGATCGTCCCGACCGATGTCGCAGGCAACTGGGTCCTGAAAGAAGATCGGGGGACGTGGCAAGGGGAGCTCAACCTGACGCAACGGTTTCAGCGCATCGGCGGTACGTTGACGATCCGCGGCAAGATGCAACCGCTGCTCGGCGCTTATGTGAGCGGTAATGACATCGGTTTTACGTTCATCGATCCCGACCATGGCCTCCGCAATCTGCGCGCTACCGTCGACGGCAAGACGCTGGCCGGGTCGTTGCGATTCGGGGGCTATTTGAATTCGATCACCGGCGAACGCCGCTAAGGTTAAGCCGGTTGCGGCCGGACTCCGACCAATGAACGCCCCGGCCGAACCGGCTGCGTCCGCGCCGCAGCCGCTGCTCCGGCGCATCGATGCGGTTGCGATCATCGTCGGCATCGTCGTCGGCGCCGGCATCTTCAAGACGCCGTCGCTGGTCGCCGGAATCGTCGGCGACCCGGGATGGCTAGTCGTCGCGTGGGTGCTAGGCGCTTGTGTCTCGCTGGTCGGCGCACTGTGCTACGCCGAGCTCGCGACCACGTATCCGCACGCCGGCGGTGATTACCATTTCGTCACGCGCGCTTACGGCCGCAACATAAGCTTTCTCTACGCGTGGGCCAGGGCAACGGTCATCAACACCGGCTCGATCGCGCTGCTCGCTTCTGTGTTTGGCGATTACATGGCGCAGGTGATACCGCTCGGGGCGAACTCGGGCGCGCTCTGGGCTGCCTTCATCGTCGTGGCGCTGACATTGATCAATGTTGCGGGGCTGCGCGCGTCCGTGCGCACGCAGAATGTACTCACCGTCGTCGAGGTCGCGGGTCTCGCCGCGATCGTGATCGCGGGCACGCTGGCTCCGGCCGTCACGGGCGCGGGACCCGCGGCGTTCGCGTCGTCGCCCGCGCTCGGGCTGTTCGGCCTCGCGATGGTGTTCGTGTTGCTCACCTACGGCGGCTGGAATGAAGCGGCGTACATCTCGGCTGAACTCAAAGGCGGCCGGCGCGCAATTGTCGGCACGCTGCTCCTCAGCATCGCCATCATCGGCACGATCTACGTCGCCGTGAACCTGGCGCTGTTGCATGGCCTGGGCTTCAAAGGTTTGGCCGAAAGCAAAGCGGCCGGGACCGAGGTCATGGACCGTGCTTTCGGACCGTTGGCCGCGCGGGCGCTTGGACTCTTCGTCGCGGTCGCGGCGCTCACTTCGATCAACGCGACGATGATCGTCGGCGCCCGTACCAACTACGCGATGGGTCGCGACTGGCCCGCGCTGCGGTTTTTAGGCGCGTGGAACGTTACGCGCGGCGTGCCGGTGTCGGCCTTTTTAGTGCAGGGCGCGATCGCTTTGGCGCTCATTGGATTCGGCACGCTGCAACACGACGGTTTCGAAGCGATGGTCGAGTTTACGGCACCGGTATTCTGGTTTTTTCTGTTGCTCGTGGGTATCGCGGTATTTCTGCTGCGGGCGAAGGACAGGGGAGCCGAACGCCCGTTTCGCGTGCCGCTGTACCCGTTGACGCCGTTGCTGTTCTGCGCGGTAAGTGCGTATCTGCTCTACTCCAGCGTGACGTACGCCGCCAGCAAGAATGCCGTGCACGTTTCGCTGCTCGTCATGGCGGTCGGCGCGGTCGCGCTGTTCCTGACGCGCCGGCATCGCCGCGCCGTCGTAACGACCGGAGATTAGCGTCGGGGGAACGTTGCCGGTTGTCCATTACCGTGCTGACGCCGCATGCCTCGCGGCAACCAGTTGCGCGTCTCGCAGGATCGGAGTAAACGAAGCTTAGAGACTTGGAACGGAGGCTTTCGATGCGACAATTTGCCGGTTCTCTTGTGATGGTCGGCGCAACCCTGCTCCTGCCGGTGCCCGCCACGGCCGCGATGTGCTACGTGCTGCTCGATCGCAACGACAACGTCGTCTATCGCGATTCCTATTCCCCCATCGATCTCTCCGATCGTGGCGCTGCCGAGCGCGAAACGTTGCGCAAACGCGGCGAGCACTTGATCGCGATGGACGTGGAACGTTGCCCGGCGATCGACTACTTCACGGGTCTGGCTGGGTCGCGCACTTTAAGCGTCGATCAGGTGGTCGATGGGGTCCCGGTGGTGGGCGGACCTGGCGTGCGTCCTGCGCCGGGCGCGGCTTCCGCGAAGGGCGCCCAATCCAAGCCGCGCACACCGGATTCGGCACGCCGCAATCGATAGCGCCGCGCGGTATTCTGGTGAGAATCGCGTGACCGGCGACGCGATCGCTTGCGTTTTGACGCGAGGCAGGCGATGACCTGGTCCCTCATCGCCCGCGACGCGACCGGAGCATTCGGCGTCGCCGTCGCCAGCCGCTTCTTCGCCGTCGGCGCGCTGTGCCCGCACGCGGCGAGCGGCGTCGGCGCGCTAGCGACGCAAGCGCTCGTCAATCCGCTGTATACGGCGGCCGCGTTGGACGCGCTGGCGCGCGGCGCCGCTCCCATTCACGTCGTGCAGTCGTTGACTGATGCGAACTCGCAGCGTGGTAGCGATCCCGGACGTACTCGAGAACCCTGAGCATGCGACCAAAGCTGCCGCAGTCGCCGGGGGCTTTCGAAGCGTTCTGGCGGTTCCCCTGATTCGCGAGGCGAGCCCAATCGGCGCAATTGCAGTCGGCCGGCCCGAACCCGGGCCATTTTCCGACAAGCAGATCGCCCTGCTCCAGACCTTCGCCGAACAGGCGGTGATCGCGATCGAGAACGTGCGGCTGTTCAAGGAGCTGGAGGCAAAGACCACCGAGCTGATGCAATCGGTGGGAGAACTCAGGGCGCTGGGCGAAGTCGGGCAGGCGGTGAGCTCGACACTCGATTTGGAGACGGTGCTCGGCACGATCGTCTCGCGCGCCACGCAGCTGACCGGGATGGACGGTGGGTCCATCTACGAGTACGACGAAGCTCGTGAGGAGTTCTATCTGCACACGACGGACGGCCTGCCCGATGAGCTGGTCGAGGCGCTGCGCGCGGCGCCAATCCGAAAGGGCGAAGGCGCGCTCGGGCGGATGGCAGTGACCGGCGAGCCGGTGCAGATTCGCGACATCGCGGACGAAGGCAGCTACCAGAGCTGGGCGCGCGAGATCCTCCTGCGCTCGGGCTATCGCTCGCTGCTGGCGGTGCCGCTGCTGCGCGAGAACCACCTGCTCGGCGGGCTGGCCGTCTACCGCAACAGTGCCGGCGAGTTCGCGCCGCAGGTTATCGACCTGCTGAAGACGTTCGCGACGCAGTCGGCGTTGGCCATCCAGAATGCGCGACTCTTCCGCGAAATCGAGGACAAGGGCCGGCAACTCGAGACCGCGAGCCGCCACAAGAGCGAGTTCCTCGCCAACATGTCGCACGAGCTGCGCACGCCGCTTAACGCCATCATCGGCTTCTCGGAAGTCCTCGCCGAGAGGATGTTCGGCGAGATCAATGACAAGCAGGCGGAATATCTGGGTGACATTCTGGAGTCGGGACAGCATCTTCTGTCCCTCATCAATGACATCCTCGATCTCTCCAAGATCGAGGCCGGGCGGATGGAACTGCAGCCAACAGAATTCGATCTGCCGAATGCCATCGAGAACACGCTGATCCTGGTGAGGGAGCGAGCACACCGGCGAGGGATCACACTCGAGCGCAGTGTCGACGAACGCCTTGGAACAATCCACGCTGACGAGCGAAAGGTGAAGCAGGTTCTCTTGAATCTTCTATCGAACGCTTTGAAGTTCACACCGGAAGGCGGACGAATAGACATCCGGGCCGGTGTGCATGACGGTGAGGCGCAGATTTTGGTG
>JBPCLS010000107.1:0-2565 GCA_051003055.1 Casimicrobiaceae bacterium | reverse complement strand
GATGACACCAAAGTCGGCGAGGTGCGTCACCGCAAGTCCGGGAAAGCCGCACGGGTTGATGTCGTCGAACGGAGCCAAGTTCATCGCGATATTCAAGCTCAACCCGTGATAGGTGCAGCCATTGCGCACTTTCAGGCCCAGCGCCGCGATCTTGGCTTCGCTGCCGTCGCGCATCACATAGATACCGGGCGCGGACAGCTTGCCGTAAGCGGCAATACCAACCGAAGCAAGCCACTCTACCACTGCGGCCTCCAGCCGCCTGACCATGTCGCGTACGCCGAGCTTATTGCGCTTCAAGTCGATCAACGTATACGCGACCAGCTGACCCGGACCGTGGTACGTGACCTGGCCTCCCCGATCGACTTTTACAACTGGAATCCCGTTGTCGCGCAACAGATGTTCGCGGCGGCCCGCGAGTCCGAGCGTATAGACCGGCGCGTGCTCGGTCAGCCAGATCTCGTCGCGCGTAACCGGCGTGCGCGCGTCGGTGAACGCGCGCATCGCGCCCCAGCAGGTTAGGTAATCGGTTCGGCCGAGAGCGCGAACGCAGGTCCGTTCCATCCAGTGGCCAAAAATTCGTGCTCGTCCTCGTGCAACGCGCCCGTGCGCTGCCACACGACGCGCTCGCGCGATACCAGAAGCAACCAAGTTTGTTGCTCGACGGGCGACGGGCGCGCAAACGCGTGCCAGGAGAGTACCGCACAACCGCCGCCACTGAGCGGGTCACGAATCGACTCGTAGCGAATCGCACCGATGCCGGCGTCCCGAGCAACCAACCCGAAACGCTGACAGCCCGCGTAATCGTCCGATTGCGTCCAGATCTCGCGATCGCGGATGAACGGTGGTTCTCGTAAGTCCACCCCTTCGGCGGCGAGCTTCACGCGAAAGACCGTCTGCGGCTTGGCGGGCATCGAATTCAACGCCGGGACGTCCAGCAAATGTCGCCAACGCCAGTAACCGAGCTCCGCACACGCCGTACGCACTTCATCGGCGCCATAAAACACACCAGGATCGTTCGCTCCGCGAAATCTCGAACCTCCCGGCGGCGGCGAATAGCGAAACGGTGTGAAGAGCAGATAGTGCAGATGGCTTGCGCCCTCGGGAACGGGCGGTTTACCTTCTTCCAGAAGGCGTTCCAGAACATGCTGTTCGTCGAGTGTGTCGACGAGTGCCATCGTCGACACCACGTGCTGCGCCTCGACCGCGCGCCAGACGTCCAGGCGCAGTGAGGTGGACTCAGAGGCGACCGCGCGCGGCGTCCAGATACGTGACGACACGAACCATGCCCTCCACCGAGCGAATGAGATCCTTCGGCCGGGCTGCCAGCGCGAGATTGTCGCTGGCAAGCCATAGGCGCGCCGTCTCTTCGTGCCCCCAGAGTGCGTCGAGCGAGCGGAACATGCGAACGAGCAACCGAGCGAGCTCCCACTCCTTCGCGCGGTCCCGCGAGAGCAGGTATTTGCCAGCATAGAGTCGCGAAGCCGTCGCTTGGGAAATACCCAGAGCAGCGGAGACATCGCGCTGCGTCAGCTCGAGCAGTCGCGCGGCGCGAACGACGGCTTTGCTGAGCACGGCGGCGTCTGCAACGGGCGCCCGGTCGGATGCCGAGGCACGGAGGAGTTCCATAGACTTCTTCCGGCAGAAACTATTTGACCTGAATATTCCTTCAGAAACGGATATTTTGTCAACCCCCATCCGACACACGAGCCCCTACCAAAAGGGGTTTACCCGTGCGTGGCTTTGATGGCAAAACGCGATACGCAGTTCCCCGGCCGCTACAGCACCATCTTCACCATCGGGTGCGCGACGAGTTCGCGATAGAGGTTATCGAGTTGTTCGCGTGACGTCGCATTGACGGTCGCCGTGACCGACAGCCAGTTGCCGCCCTTCGATGCGCGCATTTCCAATGTTGCCGGCTCAAAATCGGGTGCATGCTTGCGGACAACCAAAGCGACCGCTTGCGCGAAGCCATCCTGCGTGCGTCCCATGATCTTGATCGGGAATGCGCACGGGAACTTGAGCGCCGATTCCTGGGGACCGGCATGCCGGTGATCGGTAACGGATTCGCGCTTGGTCATCGGTAAATATCATCCCGCGTCCACGGATGCGGCAGCCGGCCGTTGGACAGCGGCCGGCCGGCGAGAATCTGCCACAGCGACAGCCAGCCGCGGTCGAACGCATGCGCCGAGCCAGCGAGATAAATGTGCCATATGCGAAATTTTTCCTCGCCGACCGCCTTGCGCGCAGCGGCGGCGTTGGCTTCCAGACGGTCTACCCAATGCCACAGCGTCTTGCCGTAATGCTCGCGGAGCGCTTCGGCATCGACCGCCTCCAACCCTTCCCGTGCCACCCCTTCCATCACCCGCGCCACATGCGTGAGCTCACCGCCGGGAAATACATAATCCGCGACGAAGTCGCCGATCCCGCTCCCCAAGCTGTCTGTATCGAGCGTGTTGTGCGTGATGCCGTGATTCAGGACCAGGCCGCCCGGCCTTAAAACGTTACGGATCTTGCCGAAATACTTCGGAAAATTGCGAATGCCGACGTGCTCGAACATGCCGACGC
>JBPCLS010000106.1:0-5443 GCA_051003055.1 Casimicrobiaceae bacterium | reverse complement strand
TTGGCGAGATCGGCGGCGTGCGCCGCCAACTTGTACGCCATGATGCCGTCCTTGACGTCGGCCTTGTTCGGCAGGCCAAGGTGCTCCTTGGGCGTGACGTAGCAGAGCATCGCCGTGCCGTACCAGCCGATCATCGCCGCGCCGATCGCGCTCGTGATGTGGTCGTAGCCCGGCGCAATGTCGGTGGTGAGCGGCCCCAGCGTGTAAAACGGCGCCTCGCCGCACAGCCGCAGCTGCTCGTCCATGTTGAATTTGATCATGTGCATCGGGACGTGGCCGGGGCCCTCGATCATCACCTGCACGTCGCGCTTCCAGGCGATTTGCGTCAGTTCGCCGAGCGTTGCGAGTTCAGCCATCTGCGCTTCGTCGTTGGCATCGTAGATCGAACCGGGGCGCAGCCCGTCGCCCAACGAGAACGCGACGTCATACGCCTGCATGATCTCGCAGATTTCCGCGAACCGCGTGTAAAGAAACGACTCCTTGTGATGCGCGAGGCACCATTTCGCCATGATCGAGCCGCCGCGCGAAACGATCCCCGTCATGCGTTTGGCAGTGAGCGGGATGTAGCGCAAGAGAACGCCCGCATGGATCGTGAAGTAATCGACACCTTGCTCGGCCTGCTCGATCAGCGTGTCGCGATACATCTCCCACGTAAGGTCTTCGGCCTTGCCGTCGACCTTTTCGAGCGCCTGGTAGATCGGCACGGTACCGATGGGTACTGGAGAATTGCGGATGATCCACTCGCGCGTTTCGTGAATGTTCTTGCCGGTCGACAGGTCCATCACCGTGTCCGCGCCCCAGCGCGTCGCCCACGTCATCTTCTCGACTTCCTCGGCGATCGACGACGACACCGCGGAATTGCCGATGTTGGCGTTGATCTTCACCAGGAAATTGCGGCCGATGATCATCGGCTCGGATTCCGGGTGGTTGATGTTGTTTGGGATGATCGCGCGGCCGCGCGCCACTTCGTCGCGAACGAACTCCGGTGTCATGGCAGGCGGAATCGCTGCACCGAAGCTCCGCCCTGCGTGCTGCTGGCGCACGATGTCGGGCATTTCCGCAAGCAGTTCCTCGCGCTGCAGATTCTCGCGAATGGCGATGAACTCCATTTCGGGGGTGACGATGCCGCGACGGGCGTAGTGCATCTGTGTGACATTGGCGCCCGGCGCTGCGCGCCGCGGCCGGCGATGCAGATCGAAGCGCAGACCGGCGAGTGCCGGAGCCTCGAGGCGCGCGCGGCCGAACGCGGACGTCGGACCGGGAAGCTCCACCGTATCGTTGCGCTCGGCAATCCAGCCCGCGCGCACCGCCGGCAACCCCTTGCGAACGTCGATCGACGCGGCGGGATCGGTATAGGGCCCGGAGGTGTCGTACACGACGAGCGGCGGATTCTTCTCGAATCCGAAGGACGCGGGGGTTTCGCTTTGCTGAATTTCGCGCATGGGAACGCGCAGGTCCGGACGCGATCCCTTGATGTAGATCTTGCGCGAGGCGGGAAGCGGCGCGACGGCGGCGGAATCCACCTTGGCGTCGCGGGCGAAGAACTGGTCGTTGGCGTTCATGTTGCTCCTTGTCCCGCGGAGCCCGGGTTCGTCCCCGTGGGCTCCGCAATGTGCGACATCATCCGCGCACGCGCGAATGCCGCTTGCATTGAATGCAAGAACCGGGAAGAGGAGCAGAAGGTTTGACGCTTCACGCTTCCCTGCGCCGGCATTATCCGAACAGGTTCCAAGGGTTTGCTCTCACCGACCCGCGCCCACTTAAGCGGGAAGGACCCCTAGCGTTGGACGAAAGGTACGCCGAATAGCGGCGCCGGGCAACGGGTCGGTTAGAAGCTCTTGACGCGGAACGCCTGCGCATGGCTTCGAATCCCGCCGCCAGCACGCGCGCGGAGGGGATTTCGCCGCGGCGTCAAGGCCTTGATCATCTTGGGAATCATGTCCGCGTAGCGCTGCACACCACTTCCGCCTCCGGCGCCTTGGCGGCGGTCACGACTTCGTGCAGCCATTCGGCATCGAGCACTCGACATGGGCTCCGCGTAAAATCGTCCTGCGAGTCGCGGGTGTAGCTCAATGGCAGAGCAGAAGCTTCCCAAGCTTACGACGAGGGTTCGATTCCCTTCACCCGCTCCAGCCGCCCTTTCATTAGCGCCGCGCCAGACCGAAACATGCGTGTCGGCAAGGATTGACACCATATACGTAATACGAGATACTGGATACTGGTAGCGGTAATGGCGATATTCGTAATGCGTAATACGGACGACGGACAGCAACGTGACAGCTATCTCGAAAGTGACCGCCAAATACCAGGCGACCATCCCTCAGGAAGTGCGGGAATTTCTGGGGATCAAGCAGGGTGACACGGTGGCCTACGAAATCGAAGCGGGCGAAGTCAAGCTGCGCCGCGCGTCGCCGCTCGACCTCGCGTATCACGGCGCAGTGGCTGCAACGCTGACCGAGTGGAATTCCAGGACAGATGACGAAGCTTATAGCGACCTTTGATCCCGATCGATTGGCACGCTTCGACATCGTCATCGTACCGTTTCCTTTTACCGATAAGGCAGCCGCTAAGCGGCGGCCAGCGCTGGTGCTTTCGAATGCGCAAAAGTTCAATCGCATTGCGGGTCATAGTGTCATGGCCATGATCACCAGTGCCGACAATGCGCCTTGGGTGCTGGACACGCCGATAGCCGATCTGAAATCCGCTGGCCTGCCGTCGCCTTCCGTAGTGCGCATGAAGCTTTTCACCCTCGATCACCGCTTCGTCTTGCGAAGGGCGGGGCGGCTCGCTTCGAACGACGCCCGTGCGGTGGACGCCTCCCTGGTCGCGCTACTTTTCCCGCAAGAGATCATGAGCAAAAAACGTTGAATCCTTGAACTTGCATCCCTCATCGAGTGTTCGTACGTCCTCCACGCGTTCCGCCGCGCGTACGCACGTCCTCGCCTGCTGCGCAACCCTGGTTGCGTGGGCCCTGCAATTCGCGTTGGGGACCGCACAGGCGCAAACGCTCGCACAGGATGTGGTCCCGGGCTTGCGCTTGCCACGCGACGTTGTGCCGCTATCCTACGAACCACAGCTCACGATCGATCCCAAAGCGGAGACGTTCAGCGGCGCGATTGCAATCAAGGTGCGCGTCGACAAGCCGACGGATCTCGTCTGGTTGAACGCCGTCAAACTGACAATCGGTGAGGCCCGGGCCGAGCTCCCTGGTCCGAACGCCGAGGGTTTCGCCGCGACCGTCGTACCTGGAAACGACTCGGTGATCGGACTCAAGTTTGGAGAGCCGCTGCCGGCCGGCGAAGCGACACTTCAGATCCGCTACGCCGGTACGTTCCAAACGACGAGCGTCAATGGCGCGTTCAAACAGAAGGATCGCGACGACTGGTACGTGTTCACGCATTTCGAGCCGCTCGATGCGCGACGCGTATTCCCTTCGTTCGACGAACCGGACTTGAAGGCGCCGTGGAAGCTGACCTTGCTGATTCCGGAAGGCTTGCGCGCATTCTCTAACATGCCGGTCGAATCGGAGCGTGCTTCGGCGCCCGGGTGGCACGAAATCAGTTTTCTGCGTTCGCCACCGCTGCCGACCTACCTGGTTGCCTTCGCCGTCGGCCCGTTCGACGTACGCGACGGTGGGACTGCCGGGGAGAACCGGACACCGATCTCGGTGATCGCGCCGAAGGGTCGCGCGGCGGAGGCCGCCTACGCTGCGGCGAACACCGGTGCGATCCTCGCGGCGGCCGAGAAATATTTCGGCCGCGCGTATCCGTTTCCCAAGCTCGATTTGATCGCATTTCCGCAGCCTTTTTTCGGCGCAATGGAAAACGCGGGGCTCATTACGTACGGAGCGCGCGGGCTGCTCGCGCGTCCGGATGAGCTGTCAGCGACGTTCGAGCAGAACTTCGTTTCACTCACCGCGCACGAAATCGCGCACATGTGGTTCGGCGATCTGGTCACGATGACTTGGTGGGACGATCTCTGGCTGAACGAGTCGTTCGCATCGTGGCTGGGCGATCGCATCACCGCTGAGTTGAAACCCGGATGGCGCTGGCATGCGCGGCGGGCCAATATCCGCAGTCGGGCGATTGCCACCGACCGGCTGACTTCCGCGCGGCGCGTACGCCAGCCGGTGACCGAGGTCAACGAAGTGCGCGGAGCATTCGACAGCATCACGTATTCCAAAGGCCAGTCGGTCCTGACAATGTTCGAGGATTGGCTTGGTCCAGAAAAATTCCGTGATGCCGTCCGTCGCTATCTCGCCCAGCACGAATGGGGTAACGCGACCGCGGACGATTTTTTTGCGGCGTTCGCTGCCATGGATCCGGTGTTGATTAGAGCTCTCCGCGGTTTCGTCGATCGGCCAGGCGTGCCGTTGCTGGACGTCGCGCTCAACTGCAGCGCGGCGCCGGCGATCGAGCTTGCGCAGCAGCGCTTCGCCCCCGTCGGCGCGGCGCAAGCGGCCGGAGAGCCTTGGGTTTTTCCGGCGTGCTTCGACTACGGCACCGCGCAGAAAAGGCATCGCCAATGCGCGTTGATCCGCGAGTCGGTGCAAAGCGTGCCGCTCGATGTCGCTGCCTGTCCGCAATGGGTGATTGCGAATCGCGATGGCGCCGGCTACTACCTGCCGCGGCTCTCCTCCCCTTTGTTTGCGGCGCTGCCGAAGGCCGAGCGCGCGCTGGGCACGCGCGATCTCGCGTCGCTCATCGCCGATACGAATACGTTGGCGCGCGCGGGGACGATTCCCTATTCCGACGCGTTGACCTTAGGCGCACGCCACGCCGGTGCGCGCGAGCCACGCGTTGCGCGGGAGGCGATCGCCGTCGCCGCGGACCTGCCGGCGGAGCTTGTCGCGCCGGTCAATGCGCCGAAATTCGCGGTGTCGGTGCGCAAGCATTATTCCGCACGGGCGCAATTGGTCGGATGGCTGCCGCGTCAAGGCGAATCGATCGACATGCCGGGCCT
Organism: Casimicrobiaceae bacterium; assembly: GCA_051003055.1. Taxonomy (GTDB): domain Bacteria; phylum Pseudomonadota; class Gammaproteobacteria; order Burkholderiales; family Casimicrobiaceae; genus VBCG01. The sequence goes on along the minus strand of JBPCLS010000106.1, from coordinate 481 downwards.
GCGCAGCGTGGCGCTGCCTTTTGTTGCCGACCGGGGTGGAGATGCGAAGCTCGCGCGCGAAGCGCGACGCCTTGCCGCACGCTGGCTGCAACAGCGCACGGCGATGCCACCCGCCGTCCGCCGGAGCGCGCTGATCGCAGCGGCGCGCACCGCGGACGACCGCGCGCCCAAGCTCTTCGAAGCACTGCTGACGGTGGCGCGCACGAGCGGCGACCGCAACGAACAGGAGGACGTACTAATGGCGCTGGGTGCGTTTCTCGATCCTGCACTCGCCGCGCGTGCCGCGGCGCTGTCGCTCGATCCCGCCATCGACGTTCGTCTCGGCACCCGCGCATTGCGCGAAGCGTTGGAGGATTCCCGCACCCGCCCGACGGCGCTTCTCTGGTTCGCGCAGAACTACGAGGCGTTGGCCGCGCGGGCGCCGCGCGAACAGCAGGGCTTCTGGCCGTATTGGGCGGACAAGGTTTGCACGGTGGAAGGG
>JBPCLS010000105.1:0-10127 GCA_051003055.1 Casimicrobiaceae bacterium | reverse complement strand
ACGCTTGGCGAGCGAACGTCCCGCGAGATGGACGACCTTGCGCCGGAACGTGTCGCCGGCGGCGAGCACGAAGTACGCAAGCAGCCCTGCCATTCCAAGCTGCGTCAACACTCCCAGCATTAGCGCTGTCTGTTTGCCGATGAAGGTTTGCGCTTCCCCCGCGACGGGAGCCGGGGCCACTTCTTGCGCTGGCTTTTTCCCCGCCGCATCCGCGGCCGCGTGCTCGATTTCCGCAGCAGCCTCACGCATCTGCGCCACTGGACTATCGGGGCTACCGGTCGTCGCGCTCGCCGCCGCACGCAGCTTCCGCGCCGTTTGCGGAAGATCCGCGATGACTTCGCTTGCTTCGTCGCGCAATGAATATACGATCCCGGTCAAAGCTCCAGCGAGCGCCATCAACACGATGGCCGCGCCGACCGCTCGATGAACGTGCACCCGCTCGAGTCCGGTGACAAGCGGACGTAACGTGTAGCTAATCAGAATCCCGACGACGACAGGAACCAGGAATGCTTCAGCGAGTTTCGCCGCCGCCACCACGGCAAGCGTCGCCAGAACGATCAGCGCGATTTCGCTCGCGCGCATGCGCCGGGCCGTTCGGGGATCGGGCGTTACAACGGGGCTTGCCGCGCTGGGAGCATCGCTCGGTGGCTCGGCTATCTCCGCAACGTTAGGGACAGCTTCGGCGATCGTAGCTTCAGAGGCCGACGCGGCAGACGGAGCGATCGTCGTTTCGGTGATGGTGCTTGCCGCGGGTGAAATCACTCGTTTCCCGGGTCGTTAGTTCGTTGAATGAACGTGGTCAATGAAAAAAAGCGCCGCGTGATTTATACCACGCGGCGCCTAGGCGGATTAGTGCTGGTCGATCAGTTCGGCTTCGCCTTGTCGGCCGCTTTTTCAATACCTCTACCGGCGCCTTTAACGTCTTGGCCAAAACCTTCGACGGTATTGCATCCTGCCAGCAGCGCGAAGGCGCTGGCAATGATAATGGCGATGATTTTCTGCATGATGTCTCCTTTCATCTCGTCAGCGACCTTTAGCGTCGCGGGTTGGAATTGCGTGCGAATCCCCTGCACTCTCTTAGCGGATGCACGCGCCATGCCACTCATAAACGTTCATCGTTTCAAGACGTTATTACCGAATTTCGCGCCGGTCCCGGCAATCGGTACCGCACGATTCGTGAAATCGTTACAAAGGCACTGTCAGTGCAACCCCGACGTTTCCTTGGCCATGTCTTCGAGCACTTCCCGCACACGATGAAATTCGCGCGCCTTGTCGAAGAAATAGTCGGCGCCAAGCGACAGGCTTCGGTCGCGATACTGGGGAAAGGCGTAATTCGTGAACACGATAACCTTCGCACCCGGCGAACGAGCCCCGCCGATTCCCTTCAACACGCCGAGCCCCGTTCCACCGCGAAGCTGTAAATCCAACACGACGGCATCCCATTTATGCTGTCGCAATAACACCAGCGCATCCGATTCGTTTTCGGCCTGGCCCGTTACCTCAACGTTGGGAATCTCGGAGAGCGCCTCGACCAAACGCGACCGAATGATCGGCGAGTCTTCAATGAGCAGAACTCGGAGCTGATGGTTGGGTTGCACGTTAGGCACGCCGGCGGACGCTTTCGTTGAGTTTCTGTCGGGCCACGCGAGACCGTCATCAGCACGCTCCGCGTATGATTGTCCGCCTTTGTCCGACATGATCATCCAATTCGTTTGGCGTGACCGCGCCTGTTGGATACAAGAGCTCGCCTTAGGTCAGTCGATGAGCCCATTCTTGATTGCGTAGTAGGTGAGATCGGCGTTGGATTTCATCCCCATTTTTTCCAGCACGCGAGTGCGATACGTACTGACCGTCTTCACCGACAGATGCAGCTCATCGGCAATCTTCGACACGGCCGCGCCGGCTGCCAACTTGCAAAAGATCTGAAATTCACGCTGCGAAAGCTCGCCGTGCAACGGGCGATCGGCGTCGCCTGTCACGCCGTTCGCCAGAATCTGCGCTAGCGTCGGACTTACGAATTTGCGACCGCGAACCACGGTGCGAATCGCGCCGACCAACTGGGTTGATGCAGCTTCCTTGTTGAGGTACCCCGACGCCCCGGCACGCAACAGGTTCACCGCATATTGATCCTCGGCGTAACCGGAAAGCATCAAAACCGGCATTTCCGGCCGCATCTGTTTGACCGATTTAAGGGTGTCGATGCCGTTCTTGTCGGGCATCGAGATGTCGAGCAAGAGGACGTCGAACTCCCCTGCACGGACGAGTGAAATCGCTTCCGAGCCGCTCGCCGCTTCGCCGGCCACCTCCATGTCCGGCTGATCCGCGATGAACTGCTTCAAGCCAGCCCGCACGATCGCGTGGTCGTCGGCAACGAGAATTCTGATCATTGAGCAGCTATGGGCGAGAACCGGCGCGGGAGCCAAGCGCTATGGCAATCCACCATCAAAGCATCGCGGTGGCGGAGAAAGCGGCTCTACCCAACTGAGCGGCGCTACCCGACTGGTAAGCGGCCAGACGATTGTAGAGCGTCTTCAAGCTGACCCCGAGCATCTCGGCACACCGCCGCTTGTTCCCATCGCACAGATCGAGCGTTGCAAAAATGGCCTGGCGTTCCATTTCCGCGAGCGGCGTACCGACGGGAAAGCGCAAGCAGTCGCCATCCGGCGGCGGGCAAGCGAGGCCGGCGAGTTCCAGATCGACGACATCATCAGCAAGAATGAACGCCCGCTGGACGGCGTTCTTCAACTCGCGCACATTACCTGGCCAATGGTGCGTGCGAATACTCGTGACTGCGGCGCGCGAGAAGCGCTTCGCCGCACCCTCCTCCGCGTTCAATGCCTGCAGAAAATGCTCGGCCAAAAGTTCAGCATCATTGTCGCGTTCGCGCAAGGGCGGCATGGCGATCGGGAACACGGCCAGCCGATACATCAGATCTTCGCGCAACTGGCCGTCGCGCACGGCTTCCAGAGGATCGCGATTGGTCGCGGCGATGATCCGAACGTCAGCGCGCAAATCGCCTTCACCGCCTACTCGGGTAAAGCGTCCCGTTTCAAGCACGCGCAGCAGGCGCACCTGCATATCCGGCGCCATCTCGGTGACTTCATCGAGGAGCAGCGTGCCACCCTCGGCCCGTTCGAAACAGCCGCGGTGCATTTTTGCCGCACCGGTGAACGAGCCCTTTTCGTAGCCAAAGAGTTCGGCCTCGATCAGCGTGCCTGGGATTGCCCCACAATTGACCGCAACGAACGGCCCCGCCGCACGCGCGCTGCGGTCGTGGATCGTCCGCGCGACCAATTCCTTCCCGCATCCGGATTCGCCCGACAGGAACACGGTAGCCATCGTCGGCGCCACTTTTTCCACGCGCCGGTAGATGTTCTGCATTGTGTCGGAGCTGCCGAACAAACGTCCGAAGCGACACAACGCAGGAGCGGATGCGGCGCGGGTCGAAGGCAGCGTTCCCGCCAATGCGTGGGACACCGCTGTCGCGAATGACGGGAGGCAAACGATGCTGTCGTTGGTTGCGTTGTACATGGTCGCTGGTGCGTGCCCTAGGTTATTTGCTGACAGGATCGTAGGCGTGCCAACCACCCCCCTTCATAGGCGGCACACGGAATCCGCTGTGGGACGTGTCCTACAATGTATCATTCCCGGGAAGTCATGGCCGTCCTACTCTTTTCGGATGCCAACCGCGCTTCGGCTTGAGGCTCCCCCGGACCCCATTCGGAGAGGAGCAGCGCAGCGCATTTCGAGCAGGCTGCTGCGCGGCAGCTCTGCTACGCTAAACTACGATGCAGCGTACAGACGGCACCAACCATGGACCCGAAAAACCTCCCTCCGCTGATTCCTGTGATCCTCTCCGGAGGCGCCGGAACCCGCCTTTGGCCGCTCTCGCGCGAGTCCGCGCCCAAACCGCTCATGCTGTTGCCGGACGGCGAAACCCTGCTCGGTAAAACAGGGCAACGCGCTGCGGCGTTACAGGGAGTCAGCGAATTGATCACGGTGACCAATCGTGACCATTACTTCCAGACGAAGGACGTGTACGCTTCATTGGGGGCTCGCGGGCCGCGTCGTTGCACGTACCTGCTCGAGCCCTTCGGCCGCAACACGGCGCCGGCGATCGCATTGGCAGCGCTGCTCGTCGAGTCGCGGCATGGACCGCAGGCAATCCTGCTGGTCATGCCTGCGGATCATCTGATTCGCGATGGAGCGGCGTTTGGAGCAGCGGCAACCCGCGCAGCAGAATTGGCCACAGATGGCCGCCTCGTCACCTTCGGCATCGCGCCAACGCACGCCGAAACCGGCTTCGGATACATCGAGTGCGCAGGCGAAAGCGGCGTCGATGCGTATGTTGCCGCGCGTTTTGTCGAAAAGCCGCCGCTGGCGGAAGCACGCACGATGGTCGCGGCCGGAAACTTCCTGTGGAACTCCGGGATGTTTGCGTTTTCCGCTGCGACCGTTCTTTCCGCGTTCGAGCGTCACGCCCCGTTGGTCCTCGCCGCCATGCGCACCGTATGGCAGGGATTGCGCGCGAAGAGCGGCGAGCCGATGCTGGAAATCGATCCGGCGAACTTCGCGGCGGCGCCCGACATCTCGTTCGACTATGCTGTCATGGAGCGCGCCGCGGCGGCATCAGGGGTCGCAGTCGTACGCGCAACGTTTGATTGGAGCGACGTCGGATCGTGGCAGGCGATGTCCGCATTGTCCGATAGCGACGGCGAGGGCAACAGCGGCAGCGGCGACAGGGTGGCGATCGCCACTCGTGGGACGTTCGTCTACGCCGGAGACCGCGTCGTCGCCACCGTCGGAGTGAATGATCTGGTCATCGTCGACACGCCCGATGCCCTGCTGGTCGCCCATCGCGATCACCTGCAACGGGTGCGTGAGGTCGTCGGCGAGCTGAAGACGCGCGGCCACGAGTCTTACCGGCTGCACAAGACCGTCGCGCGGCCGTGGGGAACGTACACGGTGCTCGAAGAAGGAGCGGACTTCAAGATCAAGCGAATTGAAGTAAAACCGGGTGCGTCGCTTTCGCTGCAATTGCACCACCGGCGCAGCGAGCACTGGGTGGTCGTACGGGGGACCGCGCGCGTGACGTGTGGCGAGGCGACTTTCGATGTGGGAAGCGGCGAGTCCACGTTCATTCCATTGGAAACGAAGCATCGTCTCGAAAATTGCGGCGAGGAAATGCTTGCGATCATCGAAGTTCAGTGCGGCGATTATCTAGGCGAGGACGACATCGTCCGCTTCGACGACAAGTACGGAAGGGTGCCTGCGTAGTTGTGCGTAGTTGTAAGTAGTTGGGCGTAGTTGGGTTGATGGCGATCCCGCCGCCGTAGCATCAGCAACGCGGCGAAAGCCAACTAATCGTTGAGCGAGCTCCGTTGATGCCACCCGAAACCGATTTTGCGCGCGTACCCGCCGCGACACTTGAGCAGGTTTCGCCGCCGGCCGACGCCGCAAGCTCCGCCGCCGTGTCACCGCTCGCGACGCTGCCTCCGCTCATTGATGAGGTGCCTTCGGCCGGTCGCAGGGCTGCCTCTGGCCCGTACGCGGGATCGTCCGACGCACTTGCGCTCGCGCAACTCGGCCATCAATGCGCACAGCTCGAGCGAGTTCTCGCAGTCGTCAGCGCCGACCCGCTGTCGGCGCAACGGCTAAGCGAGGAAGTACCGTGGTTCGCGCCGGGCCTTCGCGTCGCGCTTCTGCCCGATTGGGAGACGCTGCCGTACGACCAGTTCTCGCCGCATCAGGACCTCGTTTCCGAGCGTCTGGCCACGCTCTACCGCGTTTCGCGCGGCGAATGCGACGTACTGATCGTCGCTGCGACGACGGCGCTGTATCGATTGCCTCCTACCTCGTACCTTGCCGGCTTTACCTTTTTCCTGACGCAGGGTGAACGGCTCGACGTTGGAAGACTGCGCGCGCAACTGGCGCTTGCCGGGTATGCGCACGTGACCCAGGTCGTCTCGCCCGGCGAATTCAGCGTGCGCGGCGGGCTCATCGACTTGTTTCCTATGGGCTCGACGCTGCCGTACCGGATCGACCTCTTCGACGACGAAATCGAAAGCATCAAGACCTTCGACGTCGACTCGCAGCGCACGCTCTACCCGATGCGCGACGTCCGCCTGCTGCCGGCACGCGAGTTTCCGCTGGACGACGCGGGCCGCACCCGGTTTCGCAGCCGCTTTCGTGAAGTATTCGAGGGTGATCCGTCCAAATCGGCGCTGTACAAAGACATCTCGAACGGCATCGTGCCGGGAGGCATCGAGTATTACCTGCCGCTTTTTTTCGATGCGACCGCGACGCTCGCCGATTACCTGCCGCCAGAGTCGACCGTTGCGTTGCACGGTGATGTCAGCGGCGCAATCGAGCGGTTTTGGCAGGATACCGAATCGCGGTACCGCCTTTTGCGCGGCGACAAAGCGCGTCCACTCCTGCCTCCGAACAAACTATTCCTGCCGCCGGATCAGTTCAACGGCGCGCTTAAACCGTTCGCGCGCATCGGGTTGCCGCGCAACGATGCGAGCCGCGACGGTCCGACGGTGCCCGTCCCGTCTGTGCAGGTCGATCGGCGCGCCGAAGATCCGATCGCCGCGTTGAAACGTTTTCTCGCGACGACCGGCGCGCGCGTGGCTGTCGTCGCGGAAAGCGCGGGCCGGCGCGAGACGATGCAGCAATACTTCGCCGAGTACGGGCTCAAGCCCGCGCTGGCCGGCGACTTCGCCGAGTTCGTCGCTGGCGCTGCGCCGGTAGCGCTCGTCGCCGCCCCCCTTGCTGCGGGCTTGGTGTGGCCTGCGGCAAACCTTGCATTCGTCACGGAAGCGGAGCTCTACGCGAACTTCGTTCGCCGCAGCGTGCGCGAGTCGGCGCGACGATCGAACGTCGACGCCATGGTGCGCGATCTCTCCGAAGTGCGCATCGGGGATCCCGTAGTCCACGAGCAGCACGGCATCGGCCGCTACCTCGGACTTGGCACGCTCGACTTAGGCGACGGCGCGAACGAATTCCTGCAGCTCATTTACGCCAACGACGCAAAGCTCTATGTACCGGTGTCCAATCTGCATCTGATCAGCCGTTACAGCGGCGCCGCACCAGATGTGGCGCCTTTGCATGAGTTGGGCAGCGGCCAGTGGGAGAAAGCCAAGAAGCGAGCAGCGGAGCAGGCCTACGATACCGCGGCGGAACTTCTCAACCTTTACGCGCAGCGCGCAGCGCGGACCGGGTATACCTTCGGCTTCAACGCGCATGATTACGACGCGTTCGCCGATGGCTTCGGATTCGAGGAGACGGCCGATCAGGCGGCGGCGATCGAAGCCGTTATCGGCGATATGACTTCGGGTCGCCCGATGGACCGTCTGGTCTGCGGCGATGTCGGCTTCGGCAAGACGGAGGTGGCGTTGCGGGCGGCGTACGTCGCTCTTGCCGATGGCAAGCAGGTGGCGCTGCTCGTACCGACGACGCTGCTGGCCGAACAGCACTTTCAGGTTTTTTCCGACCGCTTCGCCGACCTTCCCGTGCACATCGCCGAACTCTCGCGCTTTCGCTCGGCGAAGGAGACCAAAGCGGCGTTGGCGGGCATCACGCAGGGCACAATCGACCTCGTCATCGGGACCCATAAGCTGCTGCAGCCCGACGTTGCGTTCAAGAACCTGGGGCTGGTCATCATTGACGAAGAGCATCGCTTCGGCGTTCGGCAGAAGGAGCAGTTGAAACGCTTGCGCGCGGAAGTCGATGTGCTCACGCTGACCGCGACGCCGATTCCGCGCACGCTTGCGATGTCGCTCGACGGCATCCGCGATTTCTCCGTCATCGCCACGGCGCCGCAGCGACGCCTCTCGATCAAGACGTTCGTTGCGACCTACTCGTCCGGAATCGTGCGCGAAGCGGCGCTGCGCGAGTTGAAGCGCGGCGGGCAGATCTACTTTTTGCATAACGACATCGACACCATCGCCTCCAAAGGCGAAGCACTGGCACAGCTCGTACCAGAGGCGCGCATCGCGGTTGCGCACGGGCAGATGGCCGAACGGGAGCTGGAACATGTGATGCGCGACTTCTACCAGCAGCGCGTCAATCTGCTGCTGTGTTCGACCATCATCGAAACCGGCATCGACGTGCCGACCGCCAACACGATCATCATCGAACGGGCGGATCGCTTCGGGCTCGCGCAGTTGCACCCACCGCGCGGAAGAGTCGGCCACTCGCATCACCAGGCATACGCGTATCTGCTGACGCCCCCGCAGGAGGCGCTGTCGGCGCAGGCCAAGAAGCGTCTGGAAGCCATCCAGATGATGGATGACTTGGGTTCGGGCTTCTATCTTGCGATGCACGATTTGGAGATTCGCGGCGCCGGCGAGGTTTTGGGCGAATCGCAATCCGGGGAAATGCAGGAAATAGGCTTCCAGCTCTATTCCGAGATGCTGAAAACTGCCGTACGGTCGCTGAAAGCTGGGCGCGTACCGGATTTATCCCAGCCGCTGGGAGTTACGACCGAGATCAATCTGCACGTTCCCGCGCTGCTGCCGGCGACCTACTGCAATGACGTGCACGAGCGGCTCGTGCTCTACAAGCGCCTCGCAAGTGTTGCCGACGCGGCGGAGCTCGAAGCAATTCAGGAAGAGCTCGTCGATCGCTTCGGTCCGACTCCCGAGCCCGCGCAAGCGCTGCTGGCCTGTCATCGGTTGCGCCTGATCGCAAAGGCGCATGGCGTGACCAAGATCGATGCCGGACCCGAGCGGAGCACGCTGCAATTCGCCCCCGATCCGCCGTTCGATGCCGCCAAACTGATCGCACTGGTGCAAAAGGACGGCCGCATTCGCTTTGCCGGAAACGACAAGATTCGCATCGAGCGGGGGGCCCCGATGTTGGCCGAACGCGTCGCGTTGGTGCAGGATTTCTTGGTGGGATTGAAATAGCAAGATCAGCCAGCCGCCGCGCCGACCGCGAGATGATCGAGGAGCTGCTGTTAGGCCGCGTTAGCCGTTCGCCGCCGCCACCACTTTTTCCGCGGCTTCGGCCATGTTGTTGGCGGTGATGATCGGCAAGCCCGACTCGACGAGAATTTTCTTGCCCAGGTCCTCGTTTGTCCCCTTCATCCTCACCACCAAAGGCACCTTGAGCGCTACCGCCCTGGACGCGGCGACGATGCCTTCGGCAATCGTGTCGCACTTCATGATGCCGCCGAAGATGTTGACCAGAATCGCCTTCAGTTGCGGATTCTTCAACATGATCTTGAACGCCTCGGTCACTTTGTCGGCGGTGGCGCCGCCGCCGACATCGAGAAGGTTTGCGGGCTCGCCGCCGTAACGCTTGATGGTGTCCATCGTCGCCATCGCGAGGCCGGCGCCGTTGACCAGGCAACCGATGTCGCCGTCGAGCGAAATATAGGACAGGTCGAATTTGGACGCTTCGATTTCGGCGGGATCCTCCTCGTCGAGATCGCGCATCTCCACGATATCGGGATGACGAAAGAGCGCGCTGGAGTCGAAGTTGAGCTTGGCATCGAGCGCGATGACTTTGCCATCACCGGTCAGCACCATCGGATTGATCTCGGCGAGCGACGCGTCGGTTTCATCGAACACCTTATAGAGCTTCTGCAGCATGGTGCGTGCTTCCCCTAGGCTCGCCTCGGGCACGCCGATCTTGCGTGCGACATCGTCCGCCTCGGCGTTGGTCAAGCCCCGCACCGGATCGATGAAGACTTTGTGGATTTTCTCGGGTGTGTTCGCGGCGACCGCTTCGATATCCATACCGCCCTCGGAACTCGCCATCAGCACGACACGTTGCGTCGCGCGATCGACGACCATGCCGACGTAGAGTTCGCGCTTGATGTCGGCGCCCTCTTCGATCAGCAGGCGGCGCACCTTCTGCCCGTCAGGACCGGTCTGGTGCGTAACGAGCTGCATGCCGAGTATCTCGCTCGCACGCGCCCGCACGTCATCGATTGAGCGAGCGAGCTTGACACCGCCGCCCTTGCCGCGGCCGCCGGCGTGAATCTGCGCCTTGACCACCCATACCGGGCCGCCCAGCGCTTGCGCGGCCTTGACCGCTTCGTCGACGCTGAACGCGGGAATGCTGCGCGGCACGGGGATTCCGAACCTGCGAAAAATTTCCTTGCCCTGGTACTCGTG